>JAFGUR010000115.1 GCA_016938425.1 Fusobacteriaceae bacterium | reverse complement strand
TATTAACGTGTCCAACATATTATTATAATCTTAAGAATTTTACAGAAGAAAAAGAAAATAGGGTAAGTGCAAAAGAAATTTGGAGTAAAAGAATTAGATTAAGATTAGAAAAGAAAAATATATTAACAGAAGCATTTAAAGAGAATAAGACTTATTATGAAAAAGAACTTTCAACTGGAGATGGAGAATTATTTGGAAAAATGCTTAAAGTTACAGTAATTCCAGTTCATTATAATAATGAAAAATTTGGACTTTTAGTTTTAGAAAGTGAAAGAAAGAAAAGAAAAATAGATGAAGTGGAAAAAGAAGCTTTAAGAATAATAAGTGCCAACTTAGGAATTTATTTATACAGTAAAAGTTTAGAAGAGAAAAAAGTAAAAGAAAGTTCAAGTAAAACTCTGAACTCCTTTGCAAAAGCAATAATTCATGAACTTAGAACTCCAATAGTTGGAATTAGAGGTTATGCAAATTTGGTAAAAGATAAGTATAAAGATGAACAGAAACTTATTAGTTATATGAATAATATAATTAATGATTCAGAAAGGGTTTTAGACTTATCTAGTCAAATAGTTGATTATGCAGAGGAAAAAAATAAGAACTATAATTATATTGAAGAAAATATCACTAAAGTTATAGATGAAGTTCTTGATGAGTTTAAAGAAGAAATTGAAATGGAGAACTTGGAAGTTTATAAACCAGAAGAAGATTGCTATTTAATTTTTGATAAGAGTAGAATAAAAAAAGTATTTAGGCATATAGTGAAAAATGCTCTAGAAAATATTGATTATAGCAAAGAAGAAAATGGATTAAGAATTTCTATTGATAAAAAAAGAGATGGGACAGCAAATATTACATTTTTAGATAACGGAATAGGAATAGAGGAAGGAATATTAGCAAAGGTTTTAGATCCTTTAGTAAGTTCAAAAATTCAGGGAACAGGATTAGGGTTGCCTATTGCAAAGAGTATAATCGAGAAACATAATTGGAAATTGGTAGTTGAAAGTGTTCAATATAATTATACTAAAATAACAATATTAGCAAAGTAATATTATGGATATGTTTTCTTGACGGAAACTTTTATTTGAGATAAAATAATAGAAGCTTAAGAAATAAGGAAGGTTATTATGAATATTGTATTTTACCAACCAGAAATTCCTCATAATACAGGGAATATGGGAAGAACATGCGTTTTAACAGCAACAAATTTACATCTTATTAAACCTTATGGTTTTAGTATTGATGAAAAACAAATAAGAAGAACAGGTTTAGATTATTGGAAAGATGTAAAGTTATTTGAATGGAATAGTCTGGAAGAGTTAATAGAAGCTTACCCAGAAAGTAATTTTTATTTTGCTACTACAAAAACTAAAAATAGATATTCAGATGTTAATTATAAAGAAAATGATTTTATAGTTTTTGGACCAGAATCGAGAGGATTACCAAGTGAGATTTTAGAAAAATATAAAGCGAATAATATAACAATACCAATGATTCCAATGGGAAGATCTTTAAATTTATCAACATCAGCAGCAATAGTTTTATATGAATCTTTAAGACAATTGGATTTTAATTTTGGGGAATAAATATGATTAAAAAATTATTAATTGTTTTAATTTTGATACTAGGTATTGGTACAAAGTTAACATACGATTTTTTCCCGATTAAGTATTATAATGAGATAGTAAGAGTTTCAAAACTTGAAAATGTCGATATTCACATAATACTTTCTATGATTAAGGTGGAAAGTAATTATAGGGAAAAAATAGTTTCTCCTAAAGGGGCAGTGGGGCTTATGCAAATAATGCCAGCCACAGCAGAATGGATATTAAAAAAGAATGGATTAAATCCTAAGAACTATAGTCTTTATAATGCAGAGGATAATATTTTTATAGGAACAATTTATTTTAAATATTTATCAGAAAAATTTGATGGAGATTTAGAAAAAATAATGGCTGCTTATAATGGTGGATTAGTTAGGGTAAATAATAATACTTGGAAGAATATTCCAGAAACGAATAAATATGTAAAAAAAATAAATTTATGTTTAAAAGTGTATCAGTATAAACTTCCTATATATGAAAAAATTAGGGGGATGTAATGAAAAGAATAGGAACAGTATCTATTTTTATAGAAAATAGAGAAAGCGCAAATAGAGTAAATGAAATTCTAAGTAAGTTTGGGGATATTATAATTTCTCGTATGGGAATTCCTTATAGAGAAAAACAAATATCAGTTATAGTCTTAATTGTAGATGCAACAAACGAAGAAATGGGAGCTCTTTCAGGGTTGTTAGGGAACCTTAAAGATGTTTCAGTAAAAACTGCTATAAAAAAATCCTAATTATAAGGCAAAGGCTGAATAAAAGGGAGATTTTATTAGAATAGAAAAATCTATTTATTTTAAAGTCTTCTTAAATTTTTTGAGAAGACTTTTTTAATCTTAGGAGGAAAAAATGCAAACATGGAAAGATGAAGTACAAAAAGAAAGCTTTGTAAACAACGAGTTAATTGAGAGATTATTAGTTGAAACAAAGGGCTGTAGTGAGGCTGATTTCGAGGCTGTAATGAAGAAAGCTGAGAAACAGGTCAGACTAAGTTTAGAGGATGTTGCAATACTGCTAAATGTTGAAGATTCTGAAAAACTGAATAGAATATTTAATTTAGCAAAATCTATTAAAGAAAGAGTATATGGGAACAGAGTTGTTTTATTTGCACCTTTATATGTTGGGAACAAATGTATAAATACATGTACATATTGTGGCTTTAAGGCTACCAATCATGATACTATAAGACAAACTTTAAGTATGGAAGAAATAAAAAATGAGGTAGAAGCTTTAGTAGATGAAGGGCATAAAAGACTTATTATGGTTTATGGAACTCACCCTGATTATAATCCTGAATACATTGCGAGTTCAGTTAGAGAAGCTTATAAATTTAAAAAAGGTAATGGAGAAATTAGACGTGTTAATATAAATGCATCGCCATTATCGGTAGAAGATTACAAACCAATAAAAGAAGCAGGAATTGGGACATATCAAATTTTTCAAGAAACTTATCATGAAGAAACATATAAAAAACTTCATGTTGGGGGAGAAAAATCAAATTTTAAATGGAGATTATTTGGTTTAAGTAGAGCTATGGAAGCAGGAATAGATGATGTTGGAATAGGGGCTTTATTTGGACTTTATAAATGGAAATTTGAAGTTTTAGGGCTTATGAGCCATGTTGAACATCTTGAAACAGAGTATGGAGTAGGACCTCATACAATTTCTTTTCCAAGAATGAAAGATGCAAATGGGACACAAAAAGACCCAGAATATATAGTTGGAGACGAAGAACTAAAAAAAATAATAGCAATTTTAAGACTAGCAGTTCCTTATACAGGGCTTATATTAACAGCAAGAGAAGACGCTGAAGTTCGTCGTGAATGTATGGCTCTAGGAGTATCTCAAATAGATGCAGGAACTCAAATAGAACTTCAAGGATATTCTAATAAAAACAAGCAACAAGACTTGAAGAAAGAACAATTTAAAATAGGGGATAGTAGAAGTTTAGATGAAGTACTTAGGGAACTTGTAGAAAGTGGATATTCTCCATCATTCTGTACTGCTTGTTATAGACTAGGAAGAACGGGAGAGCATTTCATGGAGTTTTCTAAACCTGGGTTTATACATCATTTCTGCACTCCTAATGCCCTATTAACATTGGCTGAATACCTTGAAGACTATGCAGGAGAAGAAACAAAAGAGGCAGGATATAACTTAATTTGGAAAGAATTGGATAAAACTGAAATGAAAGAAGAAACAAGAGAAACTTTAAGATTAAAATTAGTAGAAGTTAAAGATGGTAAAAGAGACTTGTATTATTAATAGGAGCGATAAATGAATATAGAAATGTTAAAAGATAAATTATCTTCTTATGCACAAAAATACAATTTAACATTTGCCAAAAAAATTTCTAAAAGAAAAGAATTTCTATTTTCTATAGGTGAAAGTAAATTTTTACCAAAAGAAGTTTTATGGGAAAGTGAAAATTTTGTTTTAATTGGCGAAGGGGTAGAAGAAAAAGACAAGATTGAAATTTCAAAAATTTTTTGATTTGTAAACAATATTTTGAAAGGAATGAGCTTTTTGAGGATAGAGAAAGATTCTTTAGGAGAGTTAGAATTAGAAGATGTTTATTATGGAATTCATAGTAAAAGAGCTATTGGAAACTTTCAAATAAGGGGTAGAAGAGTAAATAAAGAATTATTAAGAGCCATAGGGTTGATAAAAATTTGTTCTGCTGAAGCCAATAAAAAATCAGGAAAAATACCAGATGATTTAGCAAATATAATAAAAAAAGCGAGTAGTAAGTTTATAGAGGAATTAGATGGTGACATTATCCCTTTATCTAGCATACAAGGAGGAGCAGGAACTTCTACTAATATGTATGTAAATGAAGTTGTTGCAAATTTAGGATTAGAGCTTATGGGTCAAAATAGAGGGAATTATGAAATATTAGATCCCTTAAATCATGTAAATTTATCTCAATCTACAAACGATGTTTATCCAACAGCACTTAAAATAGCAGGAATTAAGCAATTGAGAGAGTTACTTTCTGAAACAATGGCTTTACAAGAAGCGCTTCAAGGAAAAGAAAGAGAATTTTCTAGTATTTATAAAATAGGAAGAACTCAATTACAAGACGCAGTACCCTTAACCTTAGGACAAGAATTTGGAGCTTATGCAGAATCTGTATCTAGAGATAGATGGAGACTTTATAAAATTGAAGAAAGATTAAGAAGAATAAACATTGGGGGAACAGCCATTGGGACTGGTGTTGGAGCTTCAGGAAAGTATAAGTTTTATGTTACAGAAGAACTCCAAAGAATAACAGGATTAGGACTTGCAAGGGCAGAAAACTTGATTGATGCTACTCAAAATTTAGATGTTTTTATAGAGGTTCATTCACTTATAAAGACAATGGCTTCTAATTTAAATAAAATTGCTAAGGATTTAAGGCTTATGTCTTCTCAACCTTTTGGAGAAATAAAACTAAAACCATTACAAGCAGGCTCATCAATAATGCCAGGAAAAGTAAATCCAGTGGGATGTGAACTGATTCAGCAAATATTTTATAAAATTTGTGGAAATGATACAACCTTAACAATTGCGTGTAGTGAAGGAGAATTTGAATTAAATGCAATGACACCTATTATTGCTGAAGTTTTTTTGGAAAGTTTGGAAATTTTGACAGATGGAGTAAAGGCTTTTAGAGAAACTGTAATTAAACATGTTGAAGCTAATAAAGAAAAATGCTCATATCACTTGGAGAAAAGTACAAGTAAAATAACTTTGTATATAGAGCAATTTGGTTATGAGAAACTTGTAGAAATATTGAAGGAAAGTGAAAAAACGGGAAATAGGGTAGAAGATATAATTAATGAAAAAATATTTGAAATAAATAAATTAAAATAGTTTTAGGGGAATTCATTTCTGAATTCCCCTTTAATTTTTTATTTGAAAATTATTTTTTAGTAATTTCTTCAACAGTATCTCTAACAGTTTGTTCATCAATAATATTATCATTTGGGCCTAATAGTTCTTTTATTTTTTTAATACGAGTATCAGGAGGGATTTTCTCTTTAGAAATGCCTAATTCTGTATATAAAAGAGTAATATCTATTTTATATAGATTTGAAATTTCTTCTAAAGTCATAAATCCTTTAATATTTTGAGGATCCATTTGACCATCAATAGTGACAATTTCTTTTAGGCTTTTATCAGTAGACCAATATCCTGTAATATGACCAATTCCTGCTGTTAACAAATAAATAAATACTCCTAAAATAGCTACTTTTATTGGAGAAATTTTAATTGATTTAATAGTTGTAATAAGAGTTCCTTTATTAGTTGGACAGACAGTTACACATTCTAAACAAGAAATACATTCAGCAGAATTAACATTTTCAATGCTTTCTACACTAATATTCACAGGACATTTTTTATTGCATAAATTACAATGAATACATGTTGAATTTTCTCTTTTAATTTTAAATAAACTTATTTTAGAAAAAATACCTAAAAACGCACCTAAAGGGCATGCATATTTACAAAAAAATCTATCATAAAACATTGAAGCAATTAAAGAAATGATTAATATTGAAAAACCAATTGAAAATCCACTCCATAATTCTTCAAAACCTGCTGGAATATGAGAATAGGCAGCGAATGGATCGTAAGGTCTTATAATAAGTGTTCCAGTTTTCCATGTTAAAAATAAAATGACTATCAATAAAATATATTTAATGTATCTTAAAGGTGAATCTAACTTAGGATTTATAATAAATCTTTTCTTAAAAATTTTAAAGCCTAACTTGCCAAATAATTCTTGTAATGTTCCTAATGCACATATCCAACCACAAAAATATCTACCTAAAATTATAGTTAAAATTATAGAACCAGTAAGCAAAGTGACAGCAGACCAATCTATTTTTTCAATAAAATTACCAGTACTAATTAGTTTATATAAAGATTCTATAGCTCCAAAAGGACATATAGAGTCTACAGGTGGACTTCCATTTGGACCTCCTCCAAGGATTTGGTGTCTAAAG
>JAFGUR010000011.1 GCA_016938425.1 Fusobacteriaceae bacterium | reverse complement strand
AAATATCTTGAGCTTTATTTGAGGTAATTTTTAGGTTTATTTAAGCTAGAATATTATATACTAAAACCGGCTCGGAAGAGGCGGTTTTTAAGAAAAATTAGACCAATAATTAGACTAAAAAGCTCATCCAAAAATAGACTAATAATTAGACCAAAAACATTAAATATTTTACCTTATTTTAGATTAAATTTTATGATGTTTGATTTTTTTCTCTTGCAGTTTTTTTTAGTTTATGATATGATATTTTCATGAATAAAAAAGAAGTAAAAAAACAAGAAGAAAGTTTAAACTTAAAACCAGACTTTTTATTTAAAAGTAAATTTTTAAGTACTTTTTCCATTTCTCTTAAGAGTTTGCCTTTTGACGATGCTTTACTTAGAAAGGTTGATGAGGCTATTTCTGTTTATGAAAAAAGAGAAATTGATTCTCATTTAGAAAGTGCCTTGCGTTTAAGAAATAATGTTTTAACCTCATTTGCTGTTTCTAAAGCAGAAAATTCTGCCCTAACCTTAGCTGAGGCGACGGAGCTTTATAATCATATTAGCTTTGGAAAAGAAGATTTCCCTAAATCAATTAAAAATAAAATAAAAAAGAAGGAAAAGTTAAATAAAAATGATCATGATCGTTTAGAGTATTATAATATTGCTAAAACTTTTAAAACTTATGAGGGAAAAATCAGTATAGACAGTCTGTCTTTAAACTTGATTAAAAAACTACATAAAGATTTGACGATTGGTTTAGATATCTTTGCGGGTATTGTTTCTGACTTTGAAACTTATAATAGTGGCAAGCTAAGAGATAATGATAAAGTTCGGGTTGCTAATTATGAGCCGGCACCTTTTAAAGAAGTGGAAGAAAGTCTTAAAGAGCTTATTTATTGGTTAAAGACAAATCCCTCAGCAACTAATATTTTTATTTTTCATACTGCGCTTTACGCTATCCATCCCTTTAGAAATGGTAACAAACGGGTTTGTAGGGTGCTGGAACATTTTCTCCTGCAAAGCATAGGTTATAATTCTAAAAATTTATACGCGACTTCTTATTATTACCATGATAATCAAAAGCGATATTATAGTCGTTTAATTGAAGCAATGTATAAACATAATTTAAAATATTTTGTCGCTTTTGCTCAAGAGGCTTTATATTTCTCGGCCTTAGGAGTTATTGCCGAAGTATTACAGAGAAAACGAGCTGAGTTTTTAGATAGTTATTCCTTAAACAAAGGGGTTAAAAGCATTTTAAAGCCTTTAATAAAGCGAGGGGAGTTAAGGTTTAGTCGTTTATTCGCTTTAAATAAAAGAAAGGTGGTGCGACAGACTTTTGTTAATTATTTAAAAGAAGCAGAGCTTGAAGGCGTTTTAAAAAAGAGAGAACTGGGCAAAGCTGTTTTTTACTCTCTAGCACTTGATTTTGAAGAAGATAGGATATTAAAGGACTGGAAGGATTTAGCCCTTGAAAAAGGAGCCTTTTTGCCTGACAAGATGAGGTAGTTAAAAAATTTTATTATCCTAAAAACAATCGGAAATATCTTGAGCTTTATTTGAGGTAATTTTTAGGTTTATTTAAGCTAGAATATTATATACTAAAACCGGCTCGGAAGAGGCGGTTT
>JAFGUR010000114.1 GCA_016938425.1 Fusobacteriaceae bacterium | reverse complement strand
TTAGTTTGTTGCAAAACTCCAACACCTTTATTTTACTTACATAAAAAACTACGTTTTTTATGTAATCCCCCCACCTTCGGTGGGGAAAGAGAGTGGGAGTCGGGACGGAGCCCGAACCCACAGCAAGGAAGTATCCTCACCACTCCATAATTCGACTAAAGACTTAAAAACCTAAGTCTCATTATAACCAATAAAAATCTTATTTGTATTATTTTTAACTATATGTATTTTTTTTAGTTTTGCAATTAGCTAATTTTACAAGTAAATTGACTACTCCATTTCTTTATTACTAAAACTTTCTATAAAGTACAAATAATTTAATCTTACTGCTTTTAATTGTATCTTGTTATAAAATAAAAAATATTTTATTCATTATTTTTCTAATTAAATTTTTTTGTTCCTTATAAATTTATATATTCTACTTTAAAATAAATCCTTTATTTTAATTATTTTTTTATTGTATGTATATTTAACATAATTAATTGACTCCATCAATATTTTAGTATATAATGTATTAAATACACACATTAAAAGGGAGATATTATGGATTTTTCATTTTTTAATTCTTTACCAATGTTGTTTTTCATATACAATGAAAACGGAATACTTGAAAGTGTTCTTGGAGGAAATGAGAAAAAAAGATATTTAAATGCTAGAAAAAATATTGGAAAACATATAAATGAAATTTTTGAAGAAAATTTAGCACAATTTATATTAGAAAAATTACAAGAAGTTATAAAAACAAAAAATTCCATTAATTTTAATTATTCTATTGATATCAATCAATTTAGAGATAAAACACACACTGACTTATTAAACGAACCTCATTGGTTCGAAGTTATTATGTCTCCTATTATTGATGAAAATGAAAAAATTACTAAAGTTTTTTGGTCTCAATTCTCTGTACAATCTTATCAAGAAAATTTAAGTTTACTTGAAGAAGAAAAAAATAAATTAAAAAAACTTGTTATGGAAGATGAGTTTACAGGTTTGTATAACAGAAGATATCTTTATAAAATATTAAAAGAAAAGTTAGACTATGTAACTATTAGTAAAAATAGAAAGTGTAGTTTGCTTTCTATTAGTATTGATAATTTAAGTACTATAAACTCAAATTTTGGTTTATTTGAGGGTGATAAAACCATTGAATTTTTAGCTATTGAAATCAGTAAAACTTTTAAAGAATACGCTACTTGTTGCCGTTTTAGAGAGGGAACTTTTATTGTTGTTTTAGACAATAAAGAAATCAAAGAATGTGAATTATTAGCTGAAACTTTTAGAAATAAAATAGAAAACTCAAATATAAAAGACATATCTAAATTTACAGTAAGCATAGGTGTTACAGAAATAAGAAAAAGTGATTCTAACATTACTGATGTACTTGAAAGATTAGAAGAAGCTGTATATTATGCAAAGAAAGCTGGAAAAAATAAAGTTTACACTACTATTATTTAAATTTTTATTTTTGGAATATAAGAAAAGTGGCTCTGACATATTTCAATCCGTACTTATTACATTAAAATTTATAGTTTTCTATAAGTATAAAAAAAATGGTTCCTTAAAATTAAAGAACCATTTTTTATTTATCTATTTTTTAGTGATATATAATTTTGCTCACCTATAACACCTTTATATGCAGGTCTTATTATCTTAACATCACTTAACAATTGTTCGATCCTATGAGCACACCAACCTGCTATACGAGCTGATGCAAAAAGTGGTGTAAATATATCCATTGGAATGTCTAACATTTGATATACAAATCCAGAATACAAATCAACATTTGCAGCTATAACAGTATCTTGGCCTTTTAATTCTTTAAAAATTTCAACTGTGAATTTTTCAATATTTTCATATAAAGAAAAATCTTTCTCAACATCATTTTGACAAGCTAATTCACGAGCTTTTTCTTTTAAAAGAATTGCCCTAGGATCTGACTCTGTATAAACTGCATGACCCATTCCATAGATAAGACCACTTTTATCAAAAACTTCTCTATTTATCATTTTTCTTAAATAATCTTTTAAAATCTCATCTGAAGGATAAGCACCTATATTATCTTTTATATTTTGTATCATTTCATAAACTTTTAAATTAGCTCCTCCATGCTTTGGACCTTTTAATGATCCTGTTGCTGCTGCAATTATCGAATAAATATCCGTTCCACTTGAAGCTAAAACCCTTGTAGCAAAAGCAGAGTTATTCCCTCCACCATGATCAGCATGAACAACTAAAAGTAAATCTAATATTTCAGCTTCTAATTTTGTATAAGTAGAATTAGGTCTTATCATTGTTAAAATATTTTCTGCTGTTCCCACCCCATGAATTGGTGTATGTACATGCATACTTTGCCCATCATAATTATGAATTTTTGCTTGATAACTATATGCCATAATTGTTGGAACTTTAGCAATTAAATTTAAACTTTGAGCAACTAAATTACTGATACTTAAATCTTCTGGAGAATCATCATAACTATACAGTCCCAATAATGACCTTTGAATTTGATTCATAACATCCTTACTTGGATGTGCAAAAATTAATTTTTCTTTAAAATTTTTAGGTAATTCTCTAAAACTATCAATAATATTGCTAAAATTTTCTAATTTTTCTTTTGTTGGTAACTCTCCAAACATTAAAAGATAAGCACATTCTTCAAATCCATATCTTTTTTCTTCTTGAAAACCTTTAACAAATGTTTGTAATTCAATTCCTCTATAATAAAGTTCTCCCTTACGAGGAACTTTTTTTCCATCAATTAAATCATAGCCTTTAACATCACCTATTTTGGTTAATCCAACTAAAACTCCAGTTCCATTATTATTTCTAAGTCCTCTTTTTACATCATATTTTTCATAAAAATCGGGATTTATAGGATTATTTTTTTCAGCAAGTTTTGAAAGTTGCGAAAAAACTTCCTTATCAACACCTGCTTTTTCAATATATGTAGCCATATGCACCTCCTAAATTTTTGCTTTAATTTTAGCAATTAAAGCGTCTGTATATTCTTTGGTAGTTGCATTTCCTCCAAGATCTTTAGTTCTAAATTTCCCTTCTGCTAAAGTTTCTTCTACAGCTTTTTCAATAATTTTCGCTTTACTTGTTTCACCTAAATGATTCAACATCATTACTGCTGATAAAATTAATGCTGTGGGATTTGCCAAATTTTTCCCAGCTATATCTGGAGCTGAACCATGAACAGCTTCAAATATTGCAATATCTTTTCCTATATTTGCTCCTGGAACTATTCCTAAGCCACCAACAAGCCCTGCAGCAAGGTCAGAAAGAATGTCTCCGTAAAGGTTCATTGTAACAACAACTTCAAATTGTGAAGGATTAGAAACCATTTGCATACACATATTGTCAATAATAACTTCTTTAACTTTAATTTCTGGATAATCCTTTGCAATTTCTCTTGCACATTCTAAAAATAATCCATCTGTTATTTTTAGTATATTTGCTTTATGAGCCACAGCAACAGTTTTTTTACCATGTTTTTTTGCATATTCAAAAGCTTCTTTACAAATTCTTAAAGATCCTTCTCTAGTAATTCTTTTTGTAGCTTCTGTAACATTATCATCTATAACTTTTTCTTCTCCAATATAAAGCCCTTCTGTATTTTCTCTAAAAATAGTCATATTAACATTATTAAAAGCAGTGTCAATTCCTTTGAAATTTCTTGAAGGTCTAACATTTGAGTATAAGTCATATTTTTTTCTTAACATAACATTTATACTTCTAAAACCTTTTCCAATTGGAGTTGTTATAGGTCCTTTTAGAGCTATTTTATTCTTTTCAATTGAAGCATAGACTTCATCTGGAACTAGTGTTCCAACTTTTTCATAAACAGCTTCTCCCGCATTTACTTCTTCCCAATTAATTTGAATTCCAGTAGCATCCACAACTGCTCTAGTAGCATTTGCTACTTCTGGTCCTATTCCATCACCAGGTATTAAAGTCACATTATACATAGTATTTTCTCCCCTTAATTTGAATTTTTTAGTTTATTGCAAAATCGCAACAGCTTGATTCTACTTGTATAAAAAATTATTTTATACATCCCCCACCTACGGTGGGGAGAAAAAGGAGGTTCGGGGCGAAGCCCGAGCCCACGGCAAGGAAATATCCTTACCAATCCATAATTCGACTAAAGGCTTAAAAGCCTAAGTCTTATTAAAATCAATGCCAATTATTTGTGATTATATACAAATGTTTTTTTAGTTTTGCAACTAACTATTTTCTATTTTGACTAAATAATTACGAATTTTTTATAAAATTTAAATAACCACCTTTTTTAATCATTTCTTTATCTCTATCACTAATATCAGCAATAGCTTCAAATTCATATTCATTAGCTTTAAATTTGACAATCCCACTATCTAAAGCCTCATATAAATTATCAATTGTTAAAGAATCAAATTCATTAATTCTGTCATAATCTTCTTTATTTTTAAATTCTAAAGGAATAATTCCTGAATTTATTAAATTTGCTTTATGTATTCTAGCAAATGATTTTGCAATTACAGCTTTAACTTTTAAATACAAAGGAACCAATGCTGCATGTTCTCTTGACGAACCTTGCCCGTAATTATCTCCACCAATTACAAATCCACCATTATATTTTGCACTTCTTGTTGCAAAATCATCAACTATTGTACCAAAACAATATTTTGAAAGTTCAGGAATATTTGATCTAAATGGCAATAACTTTGCATTTGAAGGCATAATATCATCTGTTGTGATATTGTCTCCTGTTTTTAAAATAACATTGGCAGTCATTGCTTTAGGTAATTCTGTATTTCTTGGGAATGGTTTAATATTTGGACCCATAATAACTTCTACATCTTTTCCAGATTCTGGCGGGAAAATAAAATAGTTATCTTCATAATCAAATTTTTCAGGTAAAGTTATAGTAGGTGCGTCTCCAAGAGTTCTTGTATCAAAGAAAGTTCCTTTTATAGCAATTGCTGCTGCTGTTTCTGGACTTACTAAATAAACATCTGCATCTTTTGTACCACATCTTCCTTTAAAATTTCTGTTAAAAGTTCTTACAGAAACTGCTTTAGATTTCGGAGCTTGACCCATTCCTATACAGGGTCCACAACTTGCTTCTAAAATTCTTGCTCCTGCTTTGATTAAATCACTTAAAGCGCCATTATCTGCTAACATTTTTAATACATTAGACGAACCTGGTGAAATTACCAATGAAACATCTGGATGAACTTTTTTACCTTTTAAAATTGTTGCAACTTTCATTAAATCCGTATAAGAAGCATTTGTACATGATCCAATTGCCACTTGGTCAACTTTTAAATCACCTATATTTATAATTTCATCTACATTATCTGGGCTATGAGGTTTTGCTACAAGTGGAGTTAACTCTGATAAGTTAATAGTAATTTTATTATCGTAAACAACATCATTGTCAGCTAGTAACTCAAGAAAATCTTCTGCTCTTCCTTGACGAGTTAAGAAATCTTTAGTAATATCATCACTTGGAAAAATTGATGTTGTAGCTCCTAGCTCAGCTCCCATATTTGTAATAGTTGCTCTATCTGTAACAGATAGAGATTTTAAACCTTCCCCTGAATACTCAATAATATTTCCTACTCCACCTTTAACTGTTAACTCTTTCAATACTTTTAAAATTACATCTTTTGCTGAAACCCATGGCTTTAAAGCCCCAATTAATTCTACATTTACAACTTTAGGAACTTTCAAATTATATGTTCCTTTAGCTATACCTACTGCTACATCTAATCCCCCTGCACCAATAGCAATCATTCCTAATCCACCACATGTTGGTGTATGTGAATCTGAACCAATTAAAATATTTGCAGGTTTACCAAATCTTTCTAAATGAAGTTGATGACAAATTCCGTTTCCAGGTTTAGAAAAAATTATTCCATATTTTGCTGCTGCTGTTTTTATAAATTCATGATCATCGGCATTTTCAAATCCTGCTTGTAAAGTATTATGATCAATATAAGCAACAGATAAATCTGTTTTTTTAGTAATAATATCCATGGCCTCTAGTTGCAAATAAACCATTGTCCCTGTTGAATCTTGAGTTAAAGTTTGGTTCACTTTTACAGTAATTTCTTCTCCTACTACTAAGCTACCTGCTAAAAGATTTTTTTCCAAAATCTTATATGCTACTGATTTCCCCATTTGTTATCCTCCTCATAATTTAATTTCTTTTCTTTATAGTATATATTAAAAATACTAATGTATCAAATAAAAGGAATATATACCGTGTATATATCTCGGTTATCAAATGAGCTATTTTAAATAAAAAAATATACTGTATATACTAACTTTTTACAGTATATATATACAGTATATCCCATATATTTAATCAATGATCTGAACAGAGCCTATATCCTCATATTCTCCTTTTTTGTTTATTATTTTCCCATTTTCATTAAATTCTTCATAATTATCATAATTATTTTCTTTTATTGGTAAAATAACTTTTCTTGTATCGTCATAAAGTGTTTTTTCTTCTTTTTTTACAAAGTTAAACCTATATCCTATTCTTAATGAAAATCTACTAAAATTAATATCTTGACGCTTAGAACTCAGTGTATAATAACCGTCTGTTTCATCATATGTTAACTCCATTAAAAAATTATTAAAATAACCCCCAACTCCTATTGATTTATACAAATCTCCTTGAACATTTGTTGCTTTAGAATTTTTATTAGAATTAATAATTGAATATCCCAATCTTCCTATTAAGTAAGGTTCTATATTAGATTCTGGAAATATTTTTACTAAAATACTTCCATATATAGGAATTGCACTGTCTATTGGATTAGAATTAATTGTTTTAGATGCATTTTTAAATTCTGCAGGCCATGAGTAAGCTATTCCAAATCCCAAAGCAATATTATCCAAAGGTTCAACAAAGTACTCTCCATTGATATCATAAGATCCACTTTGTAAAGAATTCCCTGCTATTTCTTCATTATTTAAAAATGCATAACTAAGCCTTATACTATAATCAGCAAAACTATTTAAAGTCAATAAACAAAAAACAAAAATAACCAATTTTTTTCTCATTAAATCCTCCCAAGTAAAGGTTTATTTTCCACATAAACCATTATTTAATCAACATTATCATTATAGCTTGAAAGAATCATAAAGTAAATAAAAGACTGATTTTTTTATTATATATAAAATTATTTTTAAAAATTAAATATATTAAATATATTTAAGAGGTTTTTTTTATTAAAGAAATTTTAAAGATATTCAGAAAAATTACGATAATTATAATATATATTTAATTATCAGGAGGAATAATGACTATTTACAAATCCTTATTTTCATTTTTTTTAATAAATACACTTTTGTCTCTTGGCGCTGTTGAAAATATAAATATCAAAGATGAACGTGTTTTTACTCCAGATACAAACGAAGTAAAAACTCTAGAACCCACTGACAAAGGCTTTAATAATAGTGATTTTGAGCCTACAAATACAAGTTCTTCAAAGCAATTATCTGTTGGGCTTATCTCTAATATACAAAGAAGAGCAACTTATGGTGCTGAAACTGATTTTGAAATTATACCTATAATTGAAGGACAATATAAAAATTTTTCTATTAAACCCATTACTTTAGATAGTATTCCAGGATATATTGGAACTTATAATTTTTATAATAATAGAAGAATCAAAACTTATGCTACCAGCGAATATGAACTTTCAAGTTTAGATGCTAGTAAATTAGTTTATCCTTATAACCAATTTGTAGAATCTAAAA
Source organism: Fusobacteriaceae bacterium (assembly GCA_016938425.1). Taxonomy (GTDB): domain Bacteria; phylum Fusobacteriota; class Fusobacteriia; order Fusobacteriales; family Fusobacteriaceae; genus JAFGUR01. Next base: position 1,808 of record JAFGUR010000114.1, on the reverse strand, counting down.
ATTCAGAATTGTATTTTGGCCTTTCAGGAAAATATTATCCAGAATCTGATTCAGATATGAATATTGGTATTGATATTTCAAAAAACTTTATGGAAAGTAAAGGAACAAAACTAAAAATATACACAGAAAGAATCTCCAAAATTACAAAAGATTTAGAAGCAATTGGTGGTTTAAGCCTTACATTTTTAGATAAGAATTATGTAAATTATTTTTACGGTGTTCCAAAAAACTCATACAGTGTTGATTCTTATCAAGATGCTTCTGGTTTTAAAGGAGGGATTCATTTAGACTTAAAATATAGAATTACTGATAATACCTATTTTCGTTCTATAAACTCTATTGAATTTCTTTCTTCAGAACTTGCTATGAGTCCTATTATAAATAATAATATAAACTTTAATATTGGTTTTGGTCTTCAGGTAACATTTTAAGTTAAATAAAAATGTGAGAAGATTTTAGTATTTTCTCACATTTTAAAATAAAATTTAATATATCCATTTTTCCATAAAGAACCGTAATTAAAATTATGCTTTTTCATTATTGCTGCGACAATAGGCAAACCTAACCCTGTTCCACTAAGTTTTCTAGTTCTTGCTTTATCATATTTGTTAAATGGTTCCCACCATTTCTCTATTTCTTCTTGTGACACTTCAAAAAAATTATTTTTAATAGAGAAACTCATCTTATCAAACTCTTTTTGACATTCAATAATTATTTCTCCATTTTCCTCAACATAACTTATAGCATTCCTATAAAGATTATCTATAGCTGTCTTTATTTCTATATAATCTCCCAAAAGCTCATAATCACTCGAAATGTTAATTATAACATTAATTTTTTTATCATTTACTTCTAACATATATCTTTTTATAAGAGAATCCAATATTTTTTTTATATCTATTTCCTCTTTTTCTATTTTAAAATCTCCTTCATATTTAGATAGAAGTAATAATTTTTTTACCAAATTATCCATATTACTACACTCATCTTCTATTACATTTAAGTAATATTCTCTATCCTCTTCTTTAGCTACATTATCTTTAAGCCCCTCTGTATAGCCTTTTATCAATGCTAGAGGCGTTTTTAATTCATGGTTTACATTACTTATAAATTCTCTTCTCATTTTATCTATTTCTTTTTCTTTTTCTATTTCCAACTTCAATCTTTCATTTGTAATTTTTAAATCTTCAATTGTAAATTTTAAAGAATCTGACATTTTATTTATTGAACTACACAAATCTCCTAGTTCATCATTCCTCTCAACTACCAATTTTTCATTAAAATCCAGATTAGATATTTTTTCAGCAACCAAACTTATACTCTTTATAGGTTTAGTAATTTTTCTGCTAATTAAAATACTTAAAAAAATACTCAATCCTAATGAGATTATTGAAGCAATCAAAGTAAAATCCTTACTTATCTTTATAGATTCCCCTATTGAGTATATAGGACTGTATACTGCCAAATACTTATCTTCACCTATTTTTTCAACAAATAAAACCATTATTTCTTTATTCTCTGGCCCTCTACCTTGAAAAGTAAAAAGAGTTCCATTTGATGATATATCACTCATTTTAATTGTGTTCTCATCTCTAGAAAAAGGACCTCTAGAGAATCTATCCAAATTTTCTCTCATCCTCATTTCGTCTAAAATTTCAATTCTTAGATTATTTCTTTCTCCAATTTCCCATAAATTCTCGTATTTATTCAATTTTAAATCTCTAGAAATTTTTAAAATTTGATTTTTTTTATGACTTTTATAGTATTCTACCAAAAAAAAACTATTCATTATATATAAAAAAGAAAAT
>JAFGUR010000113.1 GCA_016938425.1 Fusobacteriaceae bacterium | reverse complement strand
ATTTGAAACATTAGTTAATATAGAAACTGTAGAAGATAAAATAATTATTGAAGCAGATGAAGCAGATTTAGATGGATTAAATTTCTTAGCAGGAAAAGATTTAGATTATGTAAATAAAATGGCAGCAGCAGGAACAATATTAGCTCATACAGATGGTGGAGTTCCTAACTTAGTTATAAATATGCCTAAAGCAGATGCCTTTTATTTAGGATATTTATTCTATTTCTTTGAAAAAGCTTGTGCAATAAGTGGATATTTAATGGGTATTAATCCATTTGACCAACCAGGAGTAGAAGCATACAAGAAAAATATGTTTGCTTTATTAGAAAAACCAGGATTTGAAAAAGAAACAGAAATTCTTAAAAAAAGATTAGGAAAATAAAACAGAAAGGTTGAACAGTGGTTCAGCCTTTTTATACTTTTTAAAGTAAATATAAATTTAAGTGAAATAAAAATATTATTTTATTTTGTGTAAAAGGAGAAAAAATGTTAAGAAAACATGAAAATCAATGGACTAAGAAAACTTTGGAAGAAAAAAAAGAAATATACAATTTTTCTAATGGCTATAAATTATTTTTAAATTATTCTAAAACAGAAAGAGAATTTATTAAAGAAGCGACAAAAATTGCTGAAGAAAATGGTTTTAAAAGTATAGAAAACTATGAAACACTAAAAATAGGAGATAAAGTTTATTATACTAATAGAGGTAAAAATATTATTTTAGCAGTTATAGGAAAAGATAAAATTGAGAGTGGAGCAAATATAATTGTCTCTCATGCAGATGTGCCTAGATTAGACTTAAAAGGAAACCCTCTTTATGAAGATATTGAATTAGCAATGATGAAAACTCATTATTATGGAGGAATTAAAAAATATCAATGGGTTTCAATTCCACTGGCACTACATGGAGTAGTAATTTTAGAAGATGGTACAAAAGTAGATATAATAATTGGTGAAGATGAAAATGATCCTGTATTTACAATACCAGATATATTGCCTCATTTAGCCAGAAAAGTACAAGGTGAAAGAAAAGCAGGAGAAGTAATAAAAGGTGAAGAATTGAATGTTTTGATAGGTAGTATTCCGTCAACTATAGAAGATAAAGATATTAAAGAAAAAGTTAAATATGCTGTGTTAGAAAAATTAAACGAAAAATATGGAATGGTAGAAGAAGATTTTATTTCAGCGGAATTGCAAATAGTTCCAGCATTTAAAGCAAAAGATGTAGGTTTAGATAGAGCAATTGTAGGAGCTTATGGTCATGATGATAGAATATGTGGATTTACCTCTTTAAAAGCTATAATAGATTTAGATGAAGTTCCAAATAGAACATCAATTTGTTATATTGTTGATAAGGAAGAAATAGGAAGTACAGGGTCAACAGGATTGGAATCAAATTACATAGAGTTTGTTTTATCAGATATGATAAATAGAATTAAAGGAGAATATAATGAAATAGATTTGAAAAAATGTCTTTGGAATTCAAAAGCTATTTCGGCAGATGTAAGCGATGCTTTAAATCCCATGTTTAAAGAAGTCCATGATTCTTTGAATGTTGCGAAATTAGGACAAGGAATAGTTGTTACTAAATATACAGGAAGTGGAGGAAAATATTCAACAAATGATGCAGATGCAGAATTTGTATTTGAGATAAGAAAGCTATTTAATGAAAGAAAAATTTCCTGGCAAATAGGAATGTTAGGAAAAGTTGATGAAGGCGGAGGAGGAACAGTAGCTAAATATCTTGCACATTTTGGGATTAAAACAATAGATGCTGGCCCTGCACTTTTAGCAATGCATTCACCTTTTGAATTAGCTTCTAAGTTAGATATTTATGAAACTTATAAGGCTTATAAATCATTTTT
>JAFGUR010000112.1 GCA_016938425.1 Fusobacteriaceae bacterium | reverse complement strand
ATTTTTATTAGAAATTTTGTTAAAATTAATTTTTAGCAGGTAGTAATTTACAAAGGAGTTTTATGACTTATAATCCAGATATTCATAATAGGAAATCAATAAGATTAAAAGGTTACGATTATAGTCAGGATGGTTTGTATTTTATAACGATTTGTAGTCACAACAAAGAATGTATTTTTGGCGAAATAATTGAAGAGGTAGGGGCACATTGCATGTGCCCAAATTCCAGAATAATTCTAAATGAATATGGTAAAATTGTAGAAAATGAACTTTTGAAAACGAAAGAAATACGAAAAAACATACAAATAAATCATTATGTAATAATGCCTAATCATATACATTTTGTAATTGAAATAATGTTTGATAATAAAGGGCACATGCAATGTGCCCCTACCAAAACATGAAATTGAAAATTAATTTTAATTCTTTATTAATGATGTTAATAAAAATTTAAAATATGAAAACCCAACACAGTAGGGGCAGATTCCTATATCTGCCCAATTAAGAATACCCTAAAAAGAACAAAATCAACAAAAGGAAGAAGGCAACAATGGATTTTTTAAATGAAAATAGTAATTTTATAATTAGAATAGCAATTTTAGTTGTAGTAATTTTTATAATAGTTAAGAAAGCTTTGAAAACCGATTTAAGTTTCACAATTGATAGACATTTTGAGAGTAATGAAATTGATTTGGCAACAGTGGAAGTTATGACTAGACTAAGAGAAAAAAGAAAAGAGTGCGAAATATTAAAATTGGGAAAGACATACTCAGAGATACTTTTAGAAGGTAAAAAATATAAAGTTAAAATTAAAAATTATAGAGGTGTTTATTTTTACGACCAATTAATAATTTTAGAATTAATTGGTAATGATGTTTAAAAAACAACAGTACTAAAAATATGGACAAATAAACTATAAAATTAAAAATAAATTGCTTTTTTATTAAAAATGATGTATCATATCTAAAATATAAATTTTTCTCATATATGCTAGTAATATGGTCTAGCGTCTCTACGGTTAACCTTAAATTAATCTCTATGAGTGAAAATTCTTAGAAAACCTAGGATATTTTTCACTTTTAGATTGTATCTCTCAGGTTTTTTTATTTTTTGAAAACTTTAAGAGGAATTTAAAATTAGTAGTAGAATGAATTTATTGATAATTAATTTTAATATATTTTAAAGGAGTAAAGAATATGCACAAGAAAAGTATTGTTATCTTGGACTTTGGTTCACAGTACAATCAATTAATAGCAAGAAGAATTAGAGAAATGGGAGTGTATGCAGAAATAGTTCCATATTTTGTAGAATTAGACAAAATAAAAGCTATGGAACCAGCAGGAATAATTCTTTCAGGGGGGCCATCGTCAGTGTATGCAGAGGAAGCTCCAACAGTTTCTCCAGAGATATATGATTTGGGAATACCTGTATTAGGAATTTGCTATGGAATGCAATTAACTACTCAATTATTTGGTGGAAAAGTTGAAAGTGCAGGAAAAAAGGAATTTGGAAAAGCAGAATTAGCTTTAGATTCATTAAATAATCTTTTATTTGACGAAGTACCAAATAACTCTCAAGCTTGGATGAGCCATGGAGACCATGTAACAACATTAGCAGAAGGATTTAGTCAAATAGCTCATACAGATTCTTGTATAGCAGCTATGGCACATGAAACAAAAGCTATTTATGGAGTTCAATTTCATCCAGAAGTAACTCACTCAGTATATGGAACGCAAATTCTTAGAAACTTTGTATTTAAAATTGCCAAAGCAGAACAAAATTGGTCAATGGGAAATTATATTGAAGCAACTATAAAAGATATAAAAGAAAAAGTTGGAGATAAAAAAGTAATTTTAGCTCTTTCTGGTGGGGTAGATTCATCAGTTGCAGCAGTTTTAATTCATAAAGCAATAGGAGACCAGTTAAATTGTTTCTTCGTAGATACAGGACTTATGAGAAAAGATGAAGCGAAAAAAGTTATGTCTACTTATGGAGAACATTTTAAAATGAATATTGAATGTGTAAATGCCGAAGAAAGATTTTTAACTAAATTAAATGGAGTATCAGACCCAGAGCAAAAAAGAAAAATAATTGGTCATGAGTTCATAGAAATTTTTAATGAAGAAGCTTCTAAATTTAGAGATGCAAGCTTCTTAGCTCAAGGAACTATCTATCCAGATGTAATTGAGTCTCAATCAATTAAAGGGCCATCAGCTACAATAAAATCACATCATAATGTAGGTGGATTACCTGAAGATATGAAGTTTGAACTTTTAGAACCTCTTAGAGAATTATTTAAAGATGAGGTTAGAAAAGTAGGAAGAGAATTAGGAATACCAAATCATATGATAGATAGACATCCATTCCCAGGGCCAGGATTGGGAATAAGAATTTTAGGAGAAGTAACAAAAGAAAAAGCTGATATTTTAAGAGAAGCAGATGATATATTTATAGAAGAACTAAGAAAAGAAGGATTATATGATAAAGTTAGTCAAGCTTTTGTAGTTTTATTACCAGTAAAATCAGTAGGGGTTATGGGAGATGAAAGAACTTATGAGTATACAGCAGTTCTAAGATCAGCAGATACTACAGATTTTATGACAGCAACTTGGTCACATTTACCTTATGATTTTTTAGGTAGAGTAAGTAATAGGATTATAAATGAAGTAAAAGGAATTAATAGATTAACTTACGATATTTCTTCTAAACCACCAGCAACCATTGAATGGGAATAGATAAGGAGAAAATATGTTTTATACAAATTTTATTGCAAAATTAAAAGAAGAAAAATTGAATCAATTGGAAGAAAGCTATTTATTTAGATTAAGTTATGCTAAATTTATGCCTCACATTATAATACTTAGTATTTGTTTAGTAATGACTCCTTTTTTACTAGTAATATTTAAAAAAGAAGGTTTAAATATGTTTGTGGGACTTATTATTGTATTAGCGCTTATGTCTATTGCTCAAATAGTTAATTGCTTTAGATTTAAATTTGAAATAAAAAATGGAAGTATTTTTTATAGAACTTTTGAAATAAAATTAGATGAAATAAAAAATTGTAATTTAAAGTATGGAGTTTTACCTAAGGCTAAAAAAATGGAAGTTTTTTTAGATATAATAACTGTAAATAAAGAGGAAAAAATAATTCCTTTACATATGCATAATAAAAAATTATTTGTCATGGTTTTGAGAGAAATGTTAAAAGAACGATTTTTAATAATTGAAGATAAATAGGAGGAAAAATGTTAAACGGGAAAATTGTAAAAGAAGCTATTACTTTTGATGATGTGTTGCTAATTCCATCAAAATCTGAGGTATTACCTGCGACTGTAAGTTTAAAAACTAAACTTACAAAAAATATTGAGTTGAATATTCCATTCTTAAGTGCTGCTATGGATACGGTTACTGAGGCAAAGTTAGCAATTGCTTTAGCTAGACAAGGTGGACTAGGATTTATTCATAAAAACATGTCTATTGAAGAGCAAGCTGCTGAAGTAGACAAAGTTAAAAGAAATGAGTCTGGAATGATAACTAATCCAATTACTTTAAAAAAGGATTCAATATTAGCAGATGCTGAACATATTATGGGGACGTATAAAGTTTCTGGTTTACCTGTTGTTGATGAAAATAATACTCTAGTAGGAATAATAACAAATAGAGATTTGAAATACAGAAAAGATATGAGTGTTAAAGTTATAGACATTATGACTAAAGAAAACTTGATTACAGGACATGTAGGGGTTACTTTAGATGAAGCAAAAGATATTTTATTAGAAAATAGAATTGAAAAATTGCCGATTGTTGATGATAATTATAAATTACAAGGATTAATAACTATAAAAGATATAGATAATATAGTTGAATATCCTAATGCTTGTAAAGATAAACAAGGAAGATTAAGAGTAGGTGCAGCTGTTGGTGTTGGTGGAAACACAATGGAAAGAGTAAAAGCATTGGTAGAAGCTGGAGTAGACATTATAACAGTTGACTCTGCACATGGTCATTCAAAAGGGGTTATTGAACAAGTTAGAGAAATAAAAACTACTTATCCAAATTTAGATGTAGTAGGTGGAAATATAGTTACTGCTGAAGCAGCTTTAGATTTAATAGGAGCAGGGGCTAATGCAGTTAAAGTTGGAGTAGGGCCAGGAAGTATTTGTACAACAAGAGTTGTTGCAGGCGTAGGAGTTCCTCAATTAACGGCAGTAAATGATGTTTATGAAGTTTGTAAAAAACATGGAGTAGGAGTTATTGCAGATGGTGGAATTAAACTATCTGGAGATATAGTGAAAGCTATTGGAGCAGGAGCAGACTGTGTTATGATAGGTGGATTACTTGCAGGAACTGAAGAGGCACCAGGAGAAGAAATTCTTTATGAAGGTAGAAGATTTAAAGTTTATGTAGGTATGGGGTCTATGGCAGCAATGAAAAGAGGTTCTGGAGATAGATATTTTCAAGGAAATGCACCAGAAAAAAAATTAGTTCCTGAAGGAATTGAAGGAAAAGTTGCATATAAAGGAAAATTAGAAGATGTAATTTACCAATTATGTGGAGGATTAAGGTCAGGAATGGGATATTGTGGAACAGATACAATATCAAGATTAAAAACTGAGGCAAGATTTGTTAAAATCACAGGAGCAGGACTTCAAGAATCACATCCACATGACATTTCAATTACTAAGGAAGCACCTAATTATCATAAATAATATAAATATATAGTTAATAACCTGTAATTTTAAATATTACAGGTTATTTTTAGTTGTAAAATTAAAATTTATAGGTATAAAAAAAGATTTCTATGAAAGAAATCTTTTAAATAAATTTATTATTCCATAACTATAACAGCTACTGGATTTTTAGGTATAAAATTACCATTTTTTTGCTTAATTGGATTAGTCCAATCATAAATAAATTTAGCATTTTCATTACTATTTCTTACACAGCCATGAGAAGAAGGATGTGTTCCTAGTTTACTAGCAACTCTAGCAAGAGCTGATTCCCTTTCTTTTCCTTTGAGTTCATCACTAACAGGTATACCATGTAAATAATAACCACCTGAGAATCTTACAGCATATTGAGCTCTTCCAAACATTTTTTCCTCTTCATCTTTGGTAGGATCCAAATAATATAGCATGAATGGCTTAACGTTTGATACTAAAAAATAACCAATAGGTGTTTTGTATGAATTATTTTTATTATCATAACCTGTAGTAGACTTAGAAACTTTTGATAAGACAAAAGTTGTGCTAGAAAAGTCAAATAATTGTGTATTTTGATTTAATCTATCTACAACAATTATTTTTTGAACAATATCAGTAATTGATTTGTTTTTAGAATATTTAAATAAGGATTTTTTTATGTAATAGAAACCTTCTTTATCAGGGATAGAAACCTTAATATATTCCTTTTCTTGACCTTCAATAGCTACAATACTGTTATCCCCTAAATAGATCCATTTTGCTTTTGTAGAAGGAGATTTATAAAATTTAAGTGCATTAGCAACTCTCTGTCCTTCTGAGTCAGCGACATCTTTAGAACCTTCTGTAGATTGAGAGTAACTGTATGAGATTGTTGTAACAAGTTGTTTTTTTTCGGAAATTTTTTTAATAATAAAATTATTCAAAACCTCAATTTTAGAAATAGCTTTTTCAGTGTTAGTTTCACGGACATAAACTTCATTTCTTTTTATGTATCCTACTTGATCCAATCCGGCTTTATCAGTATACATAATTTTTGCATATGAATCATCATATTCAATTAATTCAAGTTTTTTACCTGAAGATATTTTGCTAACAATAGCAGAATCAGTAGAAAGGCCGTCATAAATTTTTACATTTTTACTTTTAATGATAACATAATTTTCTTGTGAAAATGTACTAAAAACAAGAAGTACAAGTGCTAATAAAATTTTTTTCATATAATCCCTATCCTATCTATAAGTTTTAGAAGATTTTATCATATTTTCAAAGGATTGTGAAGAAAAAAATAATAGTTAGTATAAAATTTTTTTAACAAAAATAATTTTATAATTATGAATAAGATTTCATAATCTAGTTCTTATTAATGCTCTCATAAATACTTCTTTCCAAATTTTCATTGGAGATAACAACTAAAACATAAATAAAATCACTTTCATCAATCCATGAGTTATTCTCTACAAAGTATTTTTCAGAGTTTGCAACTATTGTTTTACTCAAATTTTCATCATAATATGATGTATCTTTTATAAGAGAACTAATTCTTTCTTCTAAAATAGTCTTTAATTGAGCTTTACCATTTCTAATGGCATTTTCTTTTGCAAAAACCACTCCATTAGAATCTATTTTATATTGACTAATTACGGCTAATCCATTATTATAAGTTAAATCTGCAATCCATTCACTAGAATCTTCTTTTTTAAGTTTAATAGGAGTTTCTATTGATGAGTTTTTTTTAGAGTTATTTGAACAACCATAAAAAAATGTAAAAATTATAAGGAGTAAAAAATATTGTTTTTTCATATGAAACCTCCGAAATTATTTTAAATTGTATATTTAATTTTT
>JAFGUR010000111.1 GCA_016938425.1 Fusobacteriaceae bacterium | reverse complement strand
TGCAAAAATAATATTTGGAGCTACTTTTGACATTTATGATTTACTCGCTTATACTTTAGGAATTATATACACTTATTATTTTAACAAACTATTTATTGAAAGGAAATAACATGAAAAAACTTTTATTATTTATAGCCCTATGCTTTTTTATTTTTCCAAAAGCAAACATAACTGAAATTAGTCCTTCTCTTATTGAACCTCATTCATTCTCAGAGCAAGGAGAAAAAGAATTTAATGCTAAATATAAAATATGGGAAGCTTTAATGATTAAAATGAATAAGTATGATATTCAATTGGAAGATCTAAGCAAAGAAGAAATGTTAATCTATGATTCAATAGACGGTACTTGGTCAAATTATTGGCAGACAACTACTGATGGTTGTAGTTGGTATTGTGGTGGTGGTCCATATAAAGTTAGTGGCTCTAGTTATTTAAAATCTAATAATTCTTCTATAACTTATAATCCATCAAATGCTATGGATTTCAGCCATAAAACAGCTTGGGTAGAAGGTGTTAGTGGAGATGGAATAGGAGAATTTCTAACATATTATTTTGAAAAAGGAACTGCTCCTGTAGATACTTTTATAATTAGTAATGGATATGTAAAAAGTGAGCAAGCTTATTTAGATAATAATAGAGCAAAAAAAATAAAAGTTTATTTAAATGACAAACCCTATGCTATTCTTAATTTACATGATATTAGAAGTAATCAATATTTTAAAATAAATCCTATTGGAGATGATAGAGATAACGATTTTCAGATTAAATTTGAAATTTTAGAAGTTTATAAAGGAAGGAAATATTCAGATACTGCTATTTCAGAAATTTTCTTTGATGGATATGGTGTTCATTAAAAAAAGGATTTAAATGATTTTTAGTCATTTAAATCCTTTTTTTTATTTTCCGCATAACTCTTTTACTTTTTTCTCCAATTCAACAGAATCTCCATTATTTTTTTCAACAACTTTAACTAAAGCAGAACCTACAATTACTCCATCAGCCAATTTTTCAAAAGTTTCTACATCTTCTCTTGTTGAAATCCCAAATCCTACTGCCAAAGGTAAGTGAGAACTTTTTCTTACTTTTTCTAGGTAATTTCCAATACTACTATCAAATTCCTCTCTTGTGCCTGTTACTCCAAAAGAAGATATACAGTAGACAAATCCTCCACCATTTTCTATTATTTTAGGAATTCTTTCCTCTGAATTTGGTGCTACTAAGGGAATTAAGTCAACATTATATTTTTTTATATAAGGTAAAATTTCTTCTCTCTCTTCCACTGGTAAATCAGGAACAATTAATCCATCTACTCCATTTTTACTACATTCTTTCACAAAATTTTCTACACCTCTAGAATAAATTGTATTATAATATACTAAAAATACTAGGGGAATTTGACTATCTTCTCTAATTTTTTCTACTTCTTCAAAAATCTTATCAACTGTTGTTCCATTATCTAAAGCTCTTTGAGCTGCTGCTTGAATTACTGGGCCATCTGCCACAGGATCTGAGTATGGAATTCCTAATTCTACAATGTCACACCCACCTTTTTCCATAGCAATTACTAATTCTTTAGTCTTTTCTATGGTTGGATCTCCTGCTGTTATATACCCTATAAACGCAGACTTACCTTTTAACTCTTGAAATTTCTTCTCTATTCTACTCATTTTCTAATCCCCCCAAATGTGATGCAACAGTATGAATATCTTTATCTCCTCTACCTGATAAATTAATTACTAAAATTTCTTCTTTTTTCATTGTCGGAGCCAATTTCATTGCATAAGCTATGGCATGAGAACTTTCTAAGGCTGGCATAATTCCTTCCTCTAATGTCAAAATTTTAAATCCTTCTAAAGCTTCATCATCAGTTACTGATACATAATTTACTCTCCCTATTGAATGTAAATAAGCATGTTCAGGACCAACTCCGGGATAATCTAGTCCTGCTGATATTGAATGTGCAGGAGTAATATTACCATCTTTATCTTGAAGTAAAAAAGTCTTCATTCCATGAATAACTCCTTCTTGTCCTTGAAAAGCTGCTGCATGTTTTCCACTTTCTATTCCATACCCTGCTGCTTCTACCCCATAAATTTTCACTTCTTTATCTTCAATAAAATCATAAAACATTCCCATAGCATTAGAACCTCCTCCAACACATGCCACTAAAGCCTCTGGAAGCTTTCCTTCTACCTCCAATATTTGCTTTTTAATTTCCTCCCCAATTATTTTTTGAAAATCCCTAACTATTGTGGGATATGGGTGAGGACCTACAACTGAGCCAATTATATAAAAAGTATCTTCTACCCTTGCAACCCATTGTCTTATAGCCTCATTTGTTGCATCTTTTAATGTAGATGTCCCTGAAGTAACTGGAGTCACTTTGGCACCTAACAGCTCCATTCTAAATACATTAAGTTTTTGTCTTTCAATATCTTCTGCACCCATAAAAACTTCGCATTCCATACCAAATAATGCTGCTCCTGTTGCTGTTGCTACCCCATGTTGTCCTGCTCCTGTTTCAGCTATTACTTTCTTTTTCCCCATTCTTTTAGCAAGTAAAATTTGACCTATTACATTATTAATTTTATGAGCTCCTGTATGGTTCAAATCTTCTCTCTTTAAATAAATCTTTGCTCCACCACATTTTTTTGTTAACTTTTCAGCAAAGTATAAAGGTGTCTCTCTTCCAACATAATTTTTTAAATAATAATTGTACTCTCTCACAAATTCTTCATCATTTTTATATTTATTAAACTCTTTTTCAAGTTCTTCTAAAGGTTTCATCAATGTTTCTGCTGTATATTGCCCACCATATTTACCAAATTTACTCATTTTATCCCCCTTATATTTTTTATTATTTTTTCTATTTTTACTTCATCTTTTATTCCATTAGTTTCAGAACCACTTGCTACATCTATTATTTTCGCTGGAACTTTTTCTATTGCTTCCACAACATTTGTTTCATTAATTCCACCTGCTAAAATTATAGAATATTTACTTGCTAATTCTCTTGCTATTTCCCAATCAAAAGCTACCCCAGTTCCCCCATGATTTCCACTACTATAAGTATCTAATAAAATTTTATCTATATACTTATAATAAACTTCACATTCTTTTTCAATGCTCTTTTTGTCTTTTACCCTAAGAGCTTTCCATACTTCTCCTTCTACCTTACTACAAAATTCTACACTTTCTTCTCCATGAAGTTGAATAACATCTAACTTACAAATATTTTTAATTTCCTCTATACTCTCCAAAGATTCATTAACAAAGACTCCAACTTTTTTTATTCTTTCATCTAGTTTTTCTACTAATTTTTTTGCTATTAAGGGCTCTACATATCTTTTACTTTTTTTAACAAAAATAAATCCTATATAATTAGGCAGATACTTATTTACAATTTCAATATCTTCTTCTCTCCTAATTCCACATATTTTTATTTTCATAATTTAATCACCTACAAAACTTTTTCTAAATAATTTAGCTTTCCCTAAAATATCATCTGTTCGCATAAAACTTTCTCCCACCAAAATTGCATTAACCCTTGTATTTTTAATTTTTTTAATATCATTTTCATTGTCAAATCCACTTTCAGATACAACTATTTTATCTTTTGGTATTAACTCTAATAATTTTATTGTTGTATCAATTGAAACTTCAAAGGTACTCAAATTTCTATTATTAATTCCTATAATATCTGCTCCACTTAATAAAGCCATTTGAACTTCCTTTTCATCATGAGTTTCTAACAATACATCCAATTCCAATTCCTTTGCTATCTTCATAAAATGCTTTATTTCATCTAACGTCAAAATTGCACATATTAATAAAATTGCAGAAGCTCCTAAAATTTTTGCCTCATAAATTTGAATTTCATCAATAATAAAATCTTTTCTTAAAAGTGGTAAATTTGAATTTTTTGAAGACTCTAATAAATACTCTGGTTTCCCCAAGAAAAATTTTTCTTCTGTTAAAACAGACACTGCATCAACCACATTTTCATATTTTTTTAAAAGCTCAGAAGGATTAAAATTTTCTACAATGACTCCTTTTGATGGTGAAGCCTTTTTAAGTTCGCCTATTATTGATAAACCTTTTTTTGCTAAAGCTTCTTTAAAAGAAGGTCTTTTCGGCATTGCTTTTGTTTTTTTCACAAGACTTTGTATATCATTATTTTTCTTAAAAATTTCCAAGTCAATCTTCTTTTGTTCTACAATTTTATCTAAAATCATCTAAACCTCCTTTGTGTATTCAATAAATTCTATTAATTTTTTATAAGCTTTCCCACTATCCAAAAGTTCTTTTGCTAAATCAATTCCTTCTTTTATACTCTCTACCTTTTTCCCTATATATAATGAAGCCCCTGCATTTAAAAGAACTATATCTCTTTTAGCTCCTTTTATTTCATTTTTTAGTATACCTTTCAAGATTTCAGCATTCTCTTTAGAATCTCCCCCTTTTATCTGGTCTAAAGAATAATTTACCATTCCAAAATCCTTTGGTTCTATATAATAATTTCTAATTTCTCCATTTTTTAACTCTGAAATTTTTGTTTTAGTTGAAATTGATATCTCATCTAACCCATCTAATCCATGTATAACCAAAGCTCTTTCTGTTCCCAAATTATTAAGAACCTTTGCAAATACTTCTGTTAATTCCTCTGAAAAAACTCCTAAAATTTGCCCTTTAGCTCTTGCTGGATTTGTAAGTGGCCCTAACAAATTAAATATCGTTCTAATCCCTAAGGTTTTTCTTACATTCATTGCATATTTCATTGCTCCATGAAAAGTTGGTGCAAACAAAAAACCAATATTCTTTTCATTTACACATTTCTCTATATTTTCAGGTGATAAATTTAAATTCACTCCCAAAGCCTCCAAAACATCTGCTGAACCACTTTTACTTGAAACACTTCTATTCCCATGTTTCACTACTGTTATTTCTGCTCCTGCTAATATAAAAGCTACTGTTGTTGAAATATTAAAAGTATGAAGCCCATCTCCACCAGTTCCACAAGTGTCTACTGTATAATCTGTCTTTGGCTTTATAAATGTAGCTTTATCTCTCATGACTTTGGCTCCACCTGTGATTTCTTCAATAGACTCTCCTTTTATTTTTAAAGCCACTAAAAATGCTGATAATTCAATATCACTAACCTTTCCTTCCATGATGTCAGTCATTATTTCAATCATTTCTTTTTCTTCTAAGGAGTTCCCATTAATTAATTTTTCTAAGTACTTTTTCATTATTTACCCCTCCTACTGCTCTACTTTATAATTTAATTTTAACTCATCACCAACAAAACCTCTAATTCCCCAATTTTCTTTGGAAGATTCTATTATTGTTATTTCAATATCTTCTACCTGCATATTTAATTTTTCTACAAAATTTTCAAATATTTTTTTTATTAAATTTTTTCTAGTTTCTATTTTTCTACCTGAAAAAATAATAATCTCAATAATTATATATTTTTCACTTCTACCTTCTGGATAAATATAATTCTCTTTTTCTAATGAGAAAAATCTATAAAATTTTTTATCTTTAGGAAGTTTAAAAATATCTACCATGCTGCTATGAATAACTTCTATTATTTTGCTTTTCTCTTTTTCAATAAATTCTTTATTCCCATATACTTTGATTTGTCCCATAAATTCTCCTTTAAACCTTGAACCTTTATTTAATCCTAGCGAGCAGTTTAACAATTTATATTTTAATAAAATTTTCTATTATCTTCATTCCTTCTGGAGTATATATTGACTCTGGATGAAATTGCAGACCAAACAAATTATATTTTTTATGTTCCATGGCCATTATTTCCCCATCCTCTGTTTTTGCTGTTATTTCAAATTCATCACTCAAAGTATTTTCTATTACAGCTAATGAATGATACCTTGCAACCTTTGTTTTAGTTGAGATCCCTTCAAATAGTTTTCCCCCTGTAATTGTTATCTCAGAATCTACTCCATGACATATTTCTTTTGCATAGGACACGGTGGCACCAAATGCTTCTCCAATAGCCTGATGTCCCAAACATATTCCTAAGATAGGCTTATCTTTATAAAAATTCTTAATAACATCTATGCATATTCCTGCATCTTTAGGAGCTTTTGGCCCTGGGGATAAAACTATTTTATCTGGATTTAGCTTCTTTATTTCTTCTATTGTTATCTTGTCATTTCTAAAAACTTTCACTTCTTCTTTAAAACTTGCTAAATATTGAAAAACATTAAATGTAAAAGAATCGTAGTTATCTATAAGTAAAATCATAATTTACCTCCTAAAGCTTCTATTAACACTTTAACTTTATTTACACATTCTTCATATTCTAACTCTGGAACAGAATTTATTGTAAGCCCTGCTCCTGCTTGCATATAAATTTGATTATCTTTAATTATCATGGTTCTTATGGCAATACATGTATCCATATTACCATCAAAGGAAAAATACCCTACTGCTCCACCATATACTCCACGTTTTGTTTTTTCCAATTCATCAATTATTTCCATTGCCCTAATTTTAGGCGCTCCTGATAAGGTCCCTGCTGGTAAAAAAGAACCAAGTACAGAAAAGACATCTTGATTTTCTTCTTTATTTCCTTCTACCAAACTTACAATATGCATTACATGTGAATAATTTTGTACTTCCATAAATTCCGTAACTTCAACACTTCCAACCTCTGCTATTCTTCCCATATCATTTCTAGCAAGGTCCACTAACATTACATGTTCTGCTCTTTCCTTAGGGTCTTCTAACATTTCTTTCGCAATCTCTATATCCTCTTTAGAGTTTTTGCCTCTTTTTCTTGTACCTGCAATTGGACAATTTTTTACTCTATTATTTTTCATTTCCACTAACATTTCTGGTGAACTTCCTGCCACCTTGTAATCCCCAAAATTAAAATAAAATAAATATGGAGATGGATTAGTTGACCTTAAAACCCTATATATTTCAAAAGGATGCATATCTTGTTCCATTGACCATCTTTGAGATAAAACAACTTGAAAAATATCTCCTTCTCTTATATATTCCTTTGATTTTTCAACCATTTTCATATACTCATCTTTTGTAGTATTTGAATATACTGGTTTAACAGAACTATTTCTTTGAGGAAAACTTATTTTTACCTTACTATCAAATATTTCATTTTTTATTTCTTCTAATCTTGCTATTCCCTTTTTTTCTTCTCCCTCTTCAACTAATATAACTATTGTTATTTTTTCATGATAATGGTCATATATAACTCCTTCTCTTACAAAAAACATGTCAGAGTCAGGCACTTTCAATTCATCTGGATTATTATTTGGTATATTTTCAAATTCCCTAATAATATCATAAGCCATTGTTCCATAAGCTCCTCCTACAAAAGGGAGTTTTTCATTATTTTCAACTTCAATTTCATCTAATTTTTCTTTAAAAAAATCCATAAATTTCATGTTTTTTATTTCTTCATTATTAAACATAATCTTACTATCTTTATATATTAATCTTCCAAAAGGATTTTTACTTATAAATGAATATCTTCCTTTTGTTACATCTTTCAAATCTTTACTTTCTAGTAAAAATCCTAACTCATCTCCAACATATTTTTGAAATATAGAAATAGGAGTTTCCATATCTGCAATAAAGGTTTCATGTACTGCCTTTAACTTTAATTTCATTTTTCCTCCTAAATTGTACTATTTTAATAATACAATTATGTATTTAAGTAATAAAAAAAGCCTGTTTCACTAGAAACAGACTTATAAGCAAATTAATTTATATAATACAAAATTAATGCGTACACCTTCTTTTCAATGTGAAGTTTAGCATTTTATTCATTTGCTTTGCGTATTCAATTGTCCACCACCAAAGATTTGCTATTCTTCTCATTTTGGTATACTCCTTTATTTTTTTCTTTTTATTATATTAACAGACAAGGACAATAATGTCAATAAAATTTTATTATTTTTTATTTGGGAAATTAGATAAGTTTGTTAATTATTTTTATCTTCAACTAATATTTTTTGAATAATCTCAAAAACACCCTCAATATTAGTCATTACTTCATCATTATTAAATCTTATAACTCCAATTCCTAAGCTTTTAAAAAAGTTTGTTCTAATACTATCATATTCTATAGCTTCATCATTAAAATGGCTTTCTCCATCAATTTCTATAACTAATTTTAACTTAGTACAATAGAAGTCCGCAATATATTCTCCAATGCTATGTTGTCTTCTGAATTTTACCCCCAATTGTTCATTTCTCAAGTATTGCCATAATTTTATTTCTGGTTCAGTCATATTTTTTCGCAAATATCTTCGTTTTTCTAAAGTTGATGGCTTATTATATGTTGATTTATTCAAATGGAAACCCCCTCTAAATCACTCTGTATAAGATAAACTAAAGTCTAAAGACTCAAGTTTATCTAATCCCCCTTAAAAGGGGAGACTTTTTTGAATTTTATATTTTTTTTACTTCCTAATTCATTATCTAATTTTTACTTTTTATTTGATTTTCATAATTTTCAAGTTCCTCCCCTTTCAAGGGGGAGGCTAGGTGGGGGATGGTTTTTACACATTACTTATTTCTTCAACAAAAAGATTTAATGGTTCCTTTATTTCTTCGTATGATTTTAAATAATTTATTGTAATTTCAAACTGTTCTTCAATTGATTTATACTGATTAATCCATTGATCATACTGTGAATTCCTATTCTTAATTTTTTCTGGTTCAATTAGTAATGAAGAATAACTACCGTCAAAACATGCTGTAGTACTAAATAAATTCTCACTTATATGAAAACTTTTACCATTAATAAAAACAACTAAATACTTATCACTAAAATTATTTAATATTTCAACTTTATAACCATCTTTTTCTAACTGAACAAATACTTTATTCATAAAATCCTCATATTTTTCTTTTAACTTATACATAATTTTCAAATCCTTTCTTCAATTATTTTTTATATGTCAAGCAAAATATTATTAGATTAATACATTTAAATCTCTACCAATTATACCCTTTTCACATCCCATATACAACAATAAAAAACACCAAATTATACCTCTTGTTCATACTTTATAAATATAGTAAAATTTATTATTAATAAATTAAAAAGGAGCAAAAAAATGACTTTAGAAGAGCTTAAAAATTATTGTTTATCTTTAAATGGTTGTACCATAGATTTTCCCTTTGATGCTGATACCATGGTTTTCAGAGTTGCTAATAAAATGTTTTTACTTACAGATATATCAAAAGAAAATCTAAGTATAAATGTAAAATGCGACCCTCAATTAGCTATAATACTCAGAGAAGAATATAAATCATGTATCCCCGGATATCACATGAATAAAACACATTGGAATACAATTATTTTAAATGAAGAAATAGATGATGATAAAGTAAAAGAATTTATTCTTCATTCCTATACATTAATTTATAATTCATTACCTAAAAAATTAAGAATATCGTTAGATTTACACATTTAATACTTGACCTTTTTACTCAAAAATGATATTATCCTAGTAATAATATCGGAATAGTAGTAAAAGGTGGTAATTATGAAAAAATATTTAATATTACATGGATATAATGGTTCAAGTGAAGGCCATTGGCAACATTTTTTATATAATGATTTGAAAAGTTTAAATAAAAAAGTTTATTTCCCTCAATTTCCAAATAACAATAATCCAAACTTAGAAAAATGGATTAACTATTTACACAAATTTAGAAATAAAATTAATGAAAATACAGTTATTATAGCTCATTCTATGGGTGTTATTTTGTGGTTACATTATATTAATAAGTATAACAACATAAAAGTAAAAAAAATAATCTTAGTGGCTCCTCCATCAAATGAATTTTTATTAAATAATGAAAACACTGTAAGTTTTGCAAATTTCAATTTGAATGGTAATTTACTTAAAAATATTTCTAAAGATAATTTATTAATTGCTTCTACAAATGATGAATATTGTATTGAAACAGCAAAAGAAGTTTTTGTAAAACCTTTAGAAATAAATTATCTCGAATTACCTCCAAAGGCTGGACACATAAACATAAAATCAGGGTATGGAAAATGGAATGATATTTTAAATATAACATTAATATAACTTCTGTATGCCTTGAGAATCTTTATTTGCAAAATATCATAACTTGTGGTATAATAGTTTGTTATATAAATTTTTGTTAGAGAGGATATTTAAATTTGGAGAAAGAATTATATTTTAAAGACTTAGGATTATCTGAAAGCATATTAACTGCAATTGGTAAAAAGGGGTATGAGAAGCCAAGCCCTATCCAAGCCTTATGTATTCCCAGACTTTTGGAAGGAACTAAAGACGTTATAGGGCAAGCGCAAACTGGTACTGGTAAAACAGCCGCGTTTTCTTTGCCTATTATAGATAAAATAGAGTGCAGTAAAAATGTTCAAGCTATCGTTTTAGCTCCTACTAGAGAGCTTGTTATTCAAGTAGCAGAAGAAATTAATTCACTTAAAGGTAAGAAAAAATTAAGAATATTACCTATTTATGGTGGATCAAACATTGTTCATCAAATGAAAAAATTAAAAGAAGGTATTGATATTGTTGTAGGAACTCCAGGGAGAGTTATTGACCTATTAAACAGAAAAAACCTTGTTTTAAGTGATATTCAATATTTCATATTAGATGAAGCTGATGAAATGCTAAACATGGGATTCGTTGAGGATATTGAGAACATATTACAACATACTCCTTCAGAGAAAAAAATGTTATTTTTCTCAGCAACTATGCCAAAAGAAATTTTAGTTATTGCTAAAAGATACATGAGAGATTATGAAGTTTTAGCTGTTAAAAACAAAGAATTAACTACAAGTTTAACAGAGCAAATTTATTTTGAAGTTACTAGAGAAAATAAATTTGAGGCATTATGTAGAGTTATTGATATTGAAAAAGATTTCTATGGAATCATTTTCTGTCAAACTAAAAATGATGTAAATGACATCGCTTTAAAACTTGCTGAAAGAGGTTATGATGCTGATTGTATTCATGGTGATGTTACTCAAAGTCAACGTGAAAAAGTTTTAAAGAAATTTAAAAATCAAACTATCAATATCTTAATCGCAACAGATGTTGCTGCAAGAGGAATTGATGTTAATAACTTAACTCATGTTATTAACTATTCTTTACCACAAGAAGCCGAATCTTATGTTCATAGAATTGGTAGAACTGGTAGAGCAGGAAAAGAAGGAACTGCAATTACATTTGTAACTCCTAGAGAATATAGAAAACTATTACATATTCAAAAAGTTGCAAATACTGAAATTGTTAAGAAAAAATTACCTAAAGTAAAAGAAATCCTTAAAAATAAAGAGTCAAACTTTATTGAAACGATTGATTCTTCTTTAGAAATGAAAAACTACGAAACTTATAATAAACTTGCTAAAAAACTTATTGAAAAGAATGAAAATATTGAAGAGTTATTAGCAGCAGTTTTAAAAGTTGCTCTTGGTGATGAACTTGAATCTGATACATATCAAGAAATAGAAGAAACTTCATTTAGAAGTGATTCTAGAGGTGAAATGTCAGATAGAGGTAGAAGAAGTAGAAAAGAAATGCATGATCCTACTTTAGATGGTTTAACTAGATTATTCATTGCTAAAGGAAATAAAGATGGTATGAATGTGGGACAATTAGTTGGATTAATTTGTGCGAAAGCAAAAATTAAAAGAAACTTAATTAAAAATGCTCAAGTTTTTGAAAAATTCTCATTTGTATCAGTTCCATTTAATGAAGCTGAAATGGTAATCAAAGCTTTCCAACAAGAAAAAGTTAATCAAGGTAAACAATCTTTAGTTGAAAAAGCAAAAAAATAGTAAATATAGTAAAAGTGCCACTGTGGCACTTTTTTATTTTACATTTTTCCCTTACTTAAATTCTTATTAAATTACTTGTTAAGAAGTGTATTAATTTCTTTAATATTTCAACCTATCTTTTATTAAAGACCTTTGCACAGTTCGATTTTTTAGTATAAAACATAAAAATTTAAGCGTGGGGCGCTTAACCCAATAAAATGAAAATTATAAAACTTAATAAGATAAGTGTGTCCAGCGTTACGCTGGTTCGGTGAAGCTGAATAAGCTTCAATTTTATATTTTCATATCTTTCTCAAATGAACAAAGTACCCTATTATGCAAAGCTCTCTATTAGTTAAAAATAAAAGGACTCCTAATTTAAGAAGTCCTCATTATTCAATTAATTCAATTAATTCAATTACTTTTCTTATGAACAAAAGATTTTTTAGAATAATTTTTTTTCAAAACATATACTATCTTTTATATGTTTATATTGGCCATAATTTTCTATTATTTCAAAATTATTTCTTTTGTATAAAGCAATAGCTCTAGTTTGTTTTATTCCTGTTTCAAGAATACATTTTTTATAACCAAGCTCTTTTGTCCAAAGTTCTAGTTCTTTTAGTATTTGGGAAGCAGTTCCTTTCCCTTGACTTTTGGTGTCAACAAACATTCTCTTAACTTCCATAGTATCAGAAGAATATTCTTTTATTGCTCCGCAGCCAATAGGAATATTATTTTCATAGGCAATTACTACGTGTTTTATCATATCAATTTTATTAAACTGAGTGAAAAACGCCTGTTCATCTCCGTTAATTTCATGAAGAACTTTGTCTAATTTTTGGACTAGGTTAATAAAATCTATGTTTTCGGAATTTGTTCTTTTTAGTATTGGCATGTTGGACTCCTTTTTGAGGTTTTAAAAATCAAAACCTAGGCGTGGGACGAGTAACCCTGTAAAAAAAGTTGAGACTACTTTTTATATTTGTCTAAAAGAGCTATAAAATCAGAATTATCTCTTAAATTATTCCAAGTCTTATCCACTTCAATATATTCAATAGATATTTCACCTTTTTCTAGGGATTCTTCAAGATATTTTAAAGCACTTGAATATTCATTCTTAAGAGCAAATCCGCAAGCAAGATTATAAGTCCCATCACCTAGTTCATAAGCTTTTTGATAATCACTTATTGCTTCCTCTATTCTGTCAAGTTTATTTAATAAAACCGCTCTACTGTTATACGCTCCTCCAAATTTTGGTCTTATTTCAATAATTTTATCATAGTCCTTAAGTGATTCGTGATAATTACCTCTCTTTTTATTTAAATGAGCTCTTAAGGAATAATAGGATATATCTATAGGCCACAAATTAATAGCGTTTGAGTAATCTGATTCAGCTTCTTCATATTTTAATATTTCTTGATATTGTTGGCCTCTTAGTGCATACTAGCTTGGATTACTTGAATCATATTTTATAGCTTCGCTATATTTTAAAATGCTTTCTTCTATATTGGTTTCAGCCATTGCCCAATTAAAGAAAATTTCTGCCAAAATAACCCTCAGTTCTTCAAATTCATGGGAATCTAACTTTTCTATTGCCAATTGCAACGAATTAAATACTGAAACAAATTCTTCATCAAAATCAGTTTCAAATGTCAGATTTAAGAGTTTCTTTTTTAACAAGTTTAATTTCGTTGAGCTTTTTATTTCTTTTAACGTCTTAACTTTTCCACTTTCAAACTGATTTATTGCATCATTAACCTGTAGTTTTGCAATTTCTAATCTTTCTTTAACATGCTTAAAATATTTTTCATCATTAATATCATTAATATTGTGTAACTGTTTGTATAAAACACTAAAGGGCTTATCTATAATTTCAGGTTGTATCAGTCCTAAATGATTAGATAAAGTAACCATAAAAGAATCGGCATCATAATCTTTAATAACAAAAGCGTTAGTATTTTCTTTTTTTAAGAGATTATTGCAGACCTTATCGGATGGGCAATAATCTCTGTATTGAACCCAATACAATCCATTATCAAATCTCCCAAGGTCTAAAATATGATTAAAAATTGGGTCCTCTCCACTATAACCAATAAAAATCCATGGTCGCTTATCTGCTAATTTATTAAGAATAGGGGGAATGACTTTATAAACTTTTGCCATTTCTTCCTGAGTATTTAAAAGCCACAATCCATGATGTTGTCCATGTAAGTAAACAACAGAACCTTTTTCAAATGTTGTAGTGGTAAAGTCTTTTAGAACTGCCATATCATAAGTTGGAGGAAATATATTATAAAGTGAAAGTGCTCTTAGCATAAGATTATCAAAATTTACTGTTAATACGTAATCAATATAATCCTCTTTCATTAAGTTTGCCAAATAAAGATGTGTCACATTTATTTTACCATTATCTATATAAGATTTAAGAAGTGTATTTCTTTCAAAGGGTGTTAAGCATTCCATAAGTTTTGCATAAGTTATGTCTTTTTCATCAAGTCTTTTAATTTTTGGAGTATCATACTCATTTTTTATTTTTTCAACAATTTCATTTGCTAAAGGGATATTTCCAGTTTTAGAAGCCCCAGCTCCTAAAAAGACAATAGGCTTATTTTGTCCATTTTCTTTAGCTTGTTTCATATAATATGCCAAATCTTCAATATGCTCGTATTTCATAACATCATCTCTTTCCTTAATTGTGGTAGAGCGTCCAACGCTCCTACCTTATCTTCTCAAACTCCACTTTCCTCCCCACAAACCAAGAAATATACTTAAATCCTGCTTCTTTTAATATATCCATTGTTCTCTCATAATTAGCCCCTATTTTTTGTGGTACATGGGCATCACTTCCAAAAGTTATAATTTCCCCTCCAAATTCTTTATATCTTTTCAAAATACTTGGATGAGGATTAGTCATTGCTGTAGGATAAAAAAATCCTCCTGCATTTACTTCTATCCCTTTGTTCATAGAAATAAGCTTTTTAAGTATAACATCTACCCTATCCATAACTTCGTTAAAGTTATAAACTACAGCTTCATCAGAATATCTACGAATGAGGTCAAGGTGACCAATAACATCAAAATTATTAAAATTAGTTATATTATAAAGAAGTTCATCATAATAGCCTTCAAAAACTTCTCTCATAGTTTTCCCTTGAAAATAAGTTTTATAATAAAGCTCTTTATTGTCAACACAATGCTGTGAACCAATTACAAAATCATAGTTCCCAACTTTTACAAAGTCATCTACTTCTTTTAATATATGCTTTTGTAATCCCATTTCTACACCACGATAAAGAGTTATATCTTTTTTATAAATCTCACGTAATTCCAAAAACCTTTTTGTATAAGCCTCATTATCAAGATGAAAAGTAAATTCCTCATGTGGATAATCAAAATCCTTATGTTCTGTAAAACACAACATATTAACTCCAGCTTTAATAGCTCCTTCTACCATTTCTTTCATTTCTATAATACAATCTTCCGAAAAAGACGAATGTAAATGATAATCTATTTTTTTCATAAAAATCTCCTTTTTATTGACTCTAAATATATAATATCAAACAAAAATATTAATTGCAAATAAGAATACAGAAAGAATTAAAAAAATCAGGGTGTTACAACTAACACCCTTCCATAACTATTAATTTTTAACTTTTCACTATTAATTATTTAAGCCTTTTCTTAAGCTCCTCAGCAATATCTTTAAGTTCAAGTCCCCTTTCGACCATAAGAACTAATGAATGATAAACTAAATCTGACAACTCATATTGTAATTCTGTTAAATCTGGATTCTTCGCTGCAATAATTACTTCTGCAGATTCTTCTCCTACCTTCTTTAATATTTTATCTATTCCTTTATCAAACAGATAATTTGTATAGCTTCCTTCAACTGGATTTTCTTTTCTTTCTTTTATCAAATTATATAGTTTACTCAAATCAAATACCTTATCTTCTTCTTCAAAAATAGTTTCAAAAAAGCATGATTTTGCGCCTGTATGACAAGCCACACCTATTTGTTCAACTTCTACCAATATTGTATCCCCATCACAATCATAACTCATTTTCTTTATAAATTGTTTATGCCCAGATGTTGCTCCTTTATTCCATAATTCTTGTCTAGAACGACTATAGAACCAAGTTTCCTTTGTTTCTATTGATTTTTTCAAAGATTCCTCATTCATATACGCTAACATTAAAACCTCTTTTGTGTATACATCTTGAACTACACATGGTACTAATCCATGTCCATTAAATTTAATTTTATCTATCATTTTTCCTCATTTCCTTTCGTTATTTTTTATATTCTAGTTGGTATTCCTTCATTTTTTAAATATCTTTTAAGTTCAGGAATTTCAACTTCTCCAAAGTGAAATATAGAAGCTGCTAATCCTGCATCAACACCTTTTATATTAAAAACCTCTTTAAAGTGCGTCATATTTCCTGCACCTCCACTAGCAATTATTGGTATAGTTACTACTTTAGATATTTCTTCCAATAATTCCCTATCAAACCCCTCTTTAACTCCGTCCATGTCCATTGAATTTATAACTAGTTCTCCTGCTCCAAGTTCTTCACCCTTTTTAGCCCATTCAATAGCATCTAACCCTGTATTCTCTCTGCCACCTTTAACAAATACCATAAATTTCCCATCTACTCTTTTTACATCAATAGACAGAACAACACATTGAGAACCAAATTTTTTAGCAGCTTCCGTAATTAAATGAGGATTTTTTACTGCTGATGAATTTATACTTACTTTATCTGCTCCAGCCTTCAAAACTCTGCTAAAATCTTCAACTGTATTAATTCCTCCTCCAACTGTTAAAGGAATAAATACTTCATTAGCAATTTTTTCAACTACTTCTGTGAAAAGTTTTCTTTCCTCATAAGATGCCGTTATGTCGTAAAACACTAATTCATCTGCTCCTAGCTCATTATATTTTTTTGCTAAAACCACTGGTTCACTTACTTCTTTTATATTCTCGAATTTTTGCCCTTTTACTACCATTCCATCTCTTACATCAAAACAAGGTATTATTCTTTTACTAATCATTAGACATTCACCACCTTGAAAATATCTTTTAAACTCAAAGCTCCTGCATAAATAGCTTTCCCTACTATAGCGCCATATGTATTCATCTTCAAAAGTTCTTCTATATCGTACATTCTACTTACACCACCAGAAGCTATTAGGTCAATTTCTAATTCATTTATTTTTTTATAAATATCTAAATTAGTCCCTTCCATCATTCCATCTTTTGATATATCTGTGTAAACTAAAGTTTTCAATCCTAATTCAATAAGTTCTTTTACAAATTCAATTGAATCTATTCCACTATCTTCTAACCAACCATCAGTTGCTACTTTTCCCTCTTTTGCATCAACAGAAACAACTATTTTTTCTCCATATTTACTTAACATTTCTTTTAAGAAATCTCTATTTTTAATAGCTATTGTTCCTAATATTACCCTATCTACCCCAAGCTCTAATAATTTAATTATCCTCTCTTCATTACGTATTCCTCCTCCAACTTGAATAGGAATATTAATTGCCTCTCTAATTTTTCTTATTACTTCAAAATTCTTTTGACTTCCTTCTTTAGCTCCATCTAGGTCAATTAAATGAAGAAATTTTGCTCCTTGTTCCTCAAAAGATTTCGCTTGTTCTACAGGATTACTATTAAAAACTTCTTTTTGATTATAATCTCCTTGTTTTAATCTTACACATTGCTCATTAAGTAAATCTATAGCTGGAAAAATTATCATTTATATCAACTCCCCAAATGCTTTTAATAAATTTAATCCTGTTATCCCACTTTTTTCTGGGTGAAATTGCATTCCATAAATATTTTCATAACAAACAATTCCTGGAACATTTATATCATATTCAGAAGAAGCTATTACCTCTGTACCTTCTGATTTTATAAAATATGAATGTACATAATATACTTGTTCTTTTTCTTTAATATATTTTAGTATTTTATCGTTTTTATTAAAAATAAGTTCATTCCATCCCATATGAGGAATTTTTAATTCTTTATCAATTAATCCTTTAAAAGGTATTACTTCTCCCTTTATAAATCCTAACCCTTCATATTCTCCCAATTCAAAACTTTTTTCATATAACAATTGAGCTCCCAAACAAATTCCTAATAATTTCTTTCCACTTTCAACAAATTTTCTAATTGTTGGTATAAGTCCGGTATTTGTAAGGTTTTCCATGGCATCTCCAAAAGCTCCTACCCCAGGTAAAATAAGTCCATCTGCATTTAATATTTCATCTATATCTTTACTCACTTTATTCTCTATCTTTAAATAATCTAATGCTGATTTTATAGAATGTAAATTTCCAACTCCATAATCAATTATTACTATCAACTAAATTACCCCCTTTGTTGATGGAATCTCTCCTTCAAGCCTTTCATCAATTTGAGTTGCAATATCTAAAGCTCTTGCACACCCTTTAAAAAAGCTTTCTGCAATATGATGAGTGTTTTCTCCATGAATCAATTTTATGTGCAAATTACAATTTAATGCCCTTGAAAACCCAAAGAAAAACTCTTTTACTAGTTCAGAAGCCATTTCTCCTAACATGGGACTTGGCAAAATAGCTTCATAATGAAGATATACTCTTCCTCCTAAGTCTACAGCAATAAGACTTAGTGTTTCATCCATAGGCATATAAAAACTTCCATATCTTTTTATACCTTTTTTATCTCCTAATGCTAATCTAAAGGCATCTCCCAAAGCTATTCCCACATCTTCCACAGTATGATGAGCGTCTATATAAGTATCTCCTTTACAAGTTACTTCCAAATCAAATAAGCCATGTTTTGCAAATAAATCAAGCATATGGTCAAAAAATCCTACTCCTGTATTTATGTTTCTTATGCCTTTACCATCAATATTCAATTTGATTTTAATATCTGTTTCATTAGTTTTTCTATTAATTTCTGCAGTTCTCATAAAACCCCTTTCTTAAACCCACTTAATAAAACTATTATTTTGCAATTTCTTTCATTTCCTTCAAAACTTTTTCCATTTCTTCTTGGGTTCCTATACTAATTCTTAAATATTCCTCTATCCTATTTTTCCCAAAATATCTAACCAAAATACCTCTATTTCTGAGCTCCTCAAATATAAATTTACCACTTATTTTAGGATGTTTTACAAATAAAAAATTTGCTTTTGAATCTGTTCCTTCATAACCAATTTTATAAAGTTCTTTCTTAAACCACTCTCTTGTTTCAATTATTTTATTTCTTGTAATATCAAAATATTCCTTATCTTTTACTGCTTCTGCCCCCACTAAATTTGATATGGCGTCTAAAGTATAAGGATTAAATTGGTCTTTTATAACTTTTAATCCATTAATAAGTTCCTCATTTCCTAACGCAAATCCAACCCTTAATCCTGCAAGACTTCTACTTTTAGAAAAAGTTTGAACTACTAGTAGATTATCATATTTATCAATAAGATTAACTGCACTTTCACTTCCAAAATCTATATATGCTTCATCAACAATTACTAATTTATTTGAATTTCTTTTTAAAAAACACTCAATTTCATCTAAACTAAGAGCAATTCCTGTGGGAGCATTGGGATTTGTAATAACAATTCCTTTTGCTTCTACCTCGCTCATTCCATCTAAATTCATAGAAAAATCCTCATTTAATGACACTATATTTTCAGTAATATCATATAATTTTGAAAAAACGGTATAAAATGAGTATGTTATATCTGGATAAACAATTGTATCTCCCTTATCAAAAAAAGCTAACCATGAAAATGATAAAACTTCATCTGAAGAATTTCCTACATAAACTTTATTTGGTGAAACATTGTAAAAATCGCTTATTGCCTCTGTAATCTCTTTTGAAGTCGGATCAGAGTATAAACTAAGAATTCCCCAATTTGACTCGTTTAAAAGTTTTAGAGCCTTTGGTGATGGCCCATAGGGGTTTTCATTAGTATTTATTTTTATATACTTTTTATCTTTTGGCTGTTCTCCATAAACATATGGTTCTTGTTTTGCTCTTTTTCCCAAAAATTTACTCATTTTTATCATCCTCAAATCTAACTCTAACTGAATTAGCATGGGCTGTTAAAGTTTCACTTTCTGCTATTCTAATTATACTATCCTTAACTTTTGCAAGTGCTTCTCTTGTATAATATATTACTGAAGATTTTTTTATGAAAGCATCTACAGAAAGTGGTGACGCAAATTTTGCTGTTCCCGATGTTGGTAAAGTATGATTTGGCCCAGCAAAATAATCCCCAAGAGGTTCTGGTGAATATTCTCCTAAAAATATAGCCCCTGCATTTTTTATTCTACTCAAATAATCAAATGGATTTTCTACTGCCAATTCCAAATGTTCTGGTGCAATTTCATTAGCTAAATCTATTGCTTCATTCATGTTTTCTGTTACAATTATTCTTCCATAATTTTCAATAGATTTTCTTGCTATTTCATTTCTACTTAATTTTTCTAGTTGCTTTTCAACTTCTTTAGCCACACTATTAGCTACCTCATTTGATGGCGTTACTAGTATTGAACAAGCCAATGTATCATGCTCTGCTTGAGACAATAAATCTGCTGCTATATATTTAGCATTTGCTTTTGAATCTGCTATTACCAAGACTTCACTAGGTCCTGCTACCATGTCTATATCTACACTTCCAAATACTTGTTTTTTAGCCATTGCAACATATATATTTCCCGGCCCCACTATTTTATATACCTTTGGTACTGTTTCTGTTCCAAAGGCTAAAGCTCCTATGGCTTGAGCTCCACCTAACTTATATATTTCTGTTACTCCTGCTATTTTTGCTGCTGCTAATATAACACTACTTATTTTTCCATCTTTTGCTGGTGGTGTTGTCATTACTATTTTATTAACACCTGCTACCTTTGCAGGAATAGCATTCATTAAAACTGTTGAAGGTAGTGGAGCTGTTCCTCCTGGTACATAAATTCCAACTTTTTCAATAGGATTTACTATTTGTCCCAAGATCTTCCCTTCTTCATCATTTGTTATAAATGATTTTTGCACTTGATTTTTATGAAATTTCTCAATATTATTATGTGCTTCTTCCAAAGACTTTATTAATTCTTTGTCAAGAGAATTATATGCTTCTTCAATTTCATTTTCGCTAACTTTTAAATTATCTAATTTTACTCCATCAAATTTTTCAGTATATTCAAATAAAGCTTTATCTCCATTTTTTTTAATATTATCAAGGATATCTTTAACTTTCTTATTTACTTCTTCTAATTCAAATTGACTTCTATTCAAAACTTCATCTATAACTTGTTGCTTATTTGTTATTATCCTCATTTATATCCCCCTTTTTTTCAATCCAATACCTTTTTGTTCCTTTTATAATATTTTCAAGGACTCCACCATTTGAAATTATTACTTTTTCTGAGATTAAATTATCCTCATTACAAGTTATTAAGAATTTTTTTATATCACTTTTACAACCAATATCTAAAAGAAAAGTTTTTAACATTTTAGTTCCATAACCCTTTCCTCTTTCAGATTTTTTAATATAATAACCAATATTCCCTCCTCTTTCTAATAAATATTTAGAAAGCTTTTTCCTAAATTTTAAAATGCCTATTGGTCTTTTTTCTTCATAAACTATATAAATTATTTGTGGAACTCGATTCTCTTCTAAATCTATTCCTTTTGCTTCTCTACACCTATCTTTTAAGTACTCATCAAAATTATCTTCTGTAATATTTCCACTAGAAAAACCATTTTCTCCATCTCCAGAAGCTTCTAACAAAAGATTTTTAACATTGATATCCTCATTTAAAGATAATTCTCTAAGATAAAAAATATTTTTCATAATTAAACACCGATTTCTTTTTTTATAGCTTCTACTATATTTTCTATTTTATTTCTTTTAAATTTAAAGGAGCTTTTATTTGCTATTAGCCTAGCAGATATATCTGCAACATCCTCTATTACTGACAAATTATTTTCTTTCAAAGTTGAACCTGTTTCAACTATATCTAAAATTACATCTGACAAATTTACCAAAGGTCCCAATTCTACTGAACCATTAAGTTTTACTATATCAATTTTTCTATCCTTTTTATCATAATAATTTTTACATACATTTACATATTTTGTAGCAACTATAAGAGGTTTACTTTCATCTTCTACAAATCCATTGGGAGCAGCTATAGCAAATTTACATTTCCCAAATCCCAAATCTAAAAGTTCATAAACATCTGCTTCCTCTTCTAATAGCGTGTCTTTTCCAACTATTCCAATATCTGCTGCTCCTCTTTCTACATAGGTTGGTACATCTGAAGGCTTCACCATAAAATAACTAATATTTTTTTCCTCATTAAAGAACACTAATTTTCTACTTTTCCCTTCTAATTCTAGACATTCATATCCATTTTTTTTCAAAATATCATATGCTTTTTCTCCAAGTCTTCCTTTAGGTAAAGCTATTCTTATTTCCATAGTTTTTCCTCCAATTGCTCATCTTCAAATATATATAAATCTTTATATTCTTTTTTAAGTTTTAAATAATCTTCCTCATTTAATTCTGTATTTTTTTCTAATTTTACAATTCCAATTTTTTCTCTTAATTCTTCACTAATTTTTATAAGATTTTTTGAAATTTCTTCATAAAAAATTATTGCTCCTTGAGGTTTTTCATTATCATTCAATTCTACTAGAATATCTGTTAAATTAACTGCAAAACCTATTGCTGGTAAATTTTTCCCAAAATTTTTACTAAGTTTATCATAACGACCTCCACTTAATATTGATTTTGAAATTTGAGGAACATATCCTTTGAAAATTATCCCAGAATAATATTTTAAATTAGATACTAAAGATAAATCTAAATCTGCCTTAATGTTGTACATATTTAAATATTTATTTAGTTCTTCCAATTCTTCTATTATTTCTACAAATGTACCTAAAATTCCATCATTTTTAATTTCTTTTAGAACTTTTTCAAAATTTCCATTTAGTTCAATTAGTTTTATAAAAGAATCAATATAATTATCTCTAATTTCCAATTTTTTTAAAAACTGTTCCAAATCACTTTTCGCTCTATTTTCAATAGAATTAATAATGTACTCTTTATTTACTTTAGTTAATTTTACTACATCAAATAATTTTTCTAAAATTCCAGCATGAGATATATCTATATGATATTTTTTATCCACTTTTGAAAGTGTTTCCTTTGCCAAATTAAGTATTTCTATATCTGTTAAACTATCTTTAATACCTAAAACTTCTACCCCCATTTGATTAATTTCTAATAAATTATCAGATATATCATTTTTAATTCTAAATACTGTATCAGAATAATAAACCTTATGTGTTAAGTTTGAAATTTTATCATTAGCAAACCTTTTAGCAATTGGAGTTGTCATATCTGGTCTTAAGGCATATAATTTACCATTTGGATGAATTAACTTCAAAATACTCTTATCTTCAATAAAATCTCCTATTGAATAACTTTCATAGTTTTCTAAAAAATTCACAGTAAGTTTTGTATATCCATAACTTTCAAATAAATTTCTTAATTCATAAATAAATTTTTCTTTTTTGTTCAAATTAATATTCATCTATTCTCCACCCTTCTAAAATTATTTTAAGTTTGTTATAAAAATAAAAAAGGCCACCTTGTATACAAGGTGGCCTCTGTATATTGACACACCATAGATACAAGAAACTCAAAGAGGCTTGTATCTATAGCACATAGAATACAAACCTAGTTTAATGATGGTGGTGTTGTCCTTTATTTAATAAATTTTTATTTCTCATAATTCCTCCAAAACAACCATAACTTTTGTATGATTATAGCATTACAATTTTATATGGTCAATATTTTTTTGAAACTTTAATATATAGATTATAAATTTTAAAAATTCAATTTATATATGCTAAAACTTTTTTAAAACAAACTTTCTTAAAAAGTTTCAAATATATCTACGTCTCCAGTCAATTTATAAACTACATCTTTTCTTTCAATAGCAATAACTGTTTTTTTGTTTAGTTCTTCATCATTTCTAATATCAAATAATAACTCTTTTGCTGGATTTATAGCTATCGGATGTCCCACTGCTCTAAACATTGTAACATCTCCATGGGTATCACCGTAAGCATATGAGGAACTTAAATCTAAATTATATTTTTTTGTAAAATCTGCAATAGACTTTTGTTTTGATTTAGAA
Source organism: Fusobacteriaceae bacterium (assembly GCA_016938425.1). GTDB lineage: Bacteria > Fusobacteriota > Fusobacteriia > Fusobacteriales > Fusobacteriaceae > JAFGUR01. The sequence goes on along the minus strand of JAFGUR010000111.1, from coordinate 2,156 downwards.
TCCCACATAGGGATAACTTCCCCTGTAAAATTATTATTTTCATCAACTAAATATGTACTTCCACAAAAATCTGTTGCCCCATATTTTTTAGCCATTTTAGACACTAAAAAATCTGGACTTCCCGAAATAAAAATAATTTTATGGCCTTGACTTTGATGCCATCTAATTCTTTCTCTTGTAAATTTATAAACTCTTTCACCCTTTAATTTTATTACTTGTTCAGATATAAACTCAACATGGTCTCTGTTTAAACCTTTCATTGACTCTACATAGATTTCACAAAGTTCAAGTAAATAATCATCATAGTTTCCTTGTCTTTTATCCCAATCATGAAAAGTTTTCTTAGTATTATTATGCCAAACAGCAGGGTCTACTACTTCATATCTTATAAGCTTTTTAAAATGTTCTATCATTAAAGAATCTCTATAAAGAGTTCCATCTATATCAAAAAATGCTCCTATCATTTGTATCACCTCTTAAAGAATTATAACAAGAAGCTACTATTAAATCAAATTAATTTTCTTGCTATTCACATATATTTATTATAAAATTCTTAAAAAGATTAAACTTTGGAGGTTATATAATGTTAGTCAGAACAGCTGAAACAAAAGATGTAGAAAGAATTAATGAAATTTACAATTATGAAGTATTAAATGGTGTGGCTACATTTGATACAGAGCCGAAATCTTATGAGGAAAGATTAGAATGGCTTAACAATCATTCTATAAAATACCCTTGCATTGTTGCTGAAAAAGATGGAAAAGTCTTAGCTTGGGGATCTTTAACTCAATATTCTCAAAGAAAAGCTTATGATGGCACTTGTGAGATTTCTATTTATGTAGATGAAAATACAAGAGGTCTTGGATTAGGAAAAGTTATAATAAAAGAACTTATTGAAAGAGCCTCTAAAAATAATATACATGTTATTCTTTCAAGAGTTGCTGGAGAAAATGAAGCTTCTAAAAATCTTCATATAAATTTTGGATTTGATTTTATAGGAATAATGAAAGAAGTTGGATTCAAATTTAATAGATATGTTGATGTTTTTATGTATCAAAAAACATTAAAGTAGGGAAATTCTATGAGGAAATTTTTCATTTATTTTATAATTATTGTTAATATCTTTTCTAACACAAAAAATATAATTTATCTTTCTCAATGGAAAGTAGATGAAAACTTTGAATTAAAATTAATAAACTCTAATAAAGAATATAAAGACAACTCTTTAAAAGATTTAAATTCTCATAATTTTCTTTGGGAAATTATAACTAAACTTTATCCAAAAGAAATTTTGTATAAAATTAAAAGCTTTAATATTTTCATTGATAATAGAAATGAAGATAACCAATTTTTAGCGTTTATTGAAGCAATTCCAAACTCTAATAATCAATATTTTTCTATTAACATTGATATTTCTGATTTTTATAAAAATAATTCCTTTTTAAAAGAAAAATATATAGATACTCTCATTCACGAGTTTTTTCATATTATTTCACTAAATGAAAGTCAAATTTCTCAAGAAAATACTGGATATTTAAGAATTTATGAAGGATATTGTAAAAAAGAGTCTTATTTAAATCAATTTTATGAAAAATTTTGGGAAATTTTTTCAAAAAGAAATTCTAACTTCATTTTTAAATACTCAGAACTTTCTTATGAAGAAAAAATTAAAATATATACAAAATATGAAAATCAATTTTTTAATTATTATGCATTAACAAATCCAATTGAAGATATTGCTGTGTCATTTGAATACTTTGTAAAATTAGGTAAAGAAAATCATTTTAAAAATATTAAAAGAGATAAAATTGACTTTTTTTATAATTACCCTGAATTAATTAAATATAAAAACTATTTAACTGAAAAAAAGAATAGATTGATTATTAATTGAACGAACATATTAATAAAAAATTATTTTAAAGTGCTAACTTCAAAATTAGCACTATTTTTATAAATAAAAAAAGAGCTTATGCTCTATCTTATAAAATGGTTGGGTTGGAAGGATTCGAACCTTCGCATGATGGAGTCAAAGTCCATTGCCTTACCGCTTGGCGACAACCCATAACTTATGGTGGAGCTAATCGGGATCGAACCGATGACCTCTACAGTGCAAGTGTAGCGCTCTCCCAAACTGAGCTATAACCCCTTTTAGATGG
>JAFGUR010000110.1 GCA_016938425.1 Fusobacteriaceae bacterium | reverse complement strand
TAATTAATAAAGATTTGTTTTTAAGGAGTTTGAAATGATTTATATTTTAACTGAAATGGCGCTAGAAAGAAAAATTGTTATTTCAAAGATTAGAGATTTGCAGGATGAAATTGTTGAACATCTTATGAAAATTTTAATTTATGGTCACTCTAACCAGAATACTAATCATTGGAAAATGGAATTAGAAGGATGGTTAGCTAAGTGCTATAAATATAAAGTAAAAGGAGGAGAAAGACTAAAAGCTAAGGATTATTTTCAGCTATTTTATAATGACCTAATTGAAAATGATTATGAAGTAGTTAGATTAATGATTGATTCTATCTTAAAAAGAAATGGTCAGAAAGAAGTAAATCCAATAACTATTAATAAAAAGATGGAATCTATATTTAAAGAAGTTTCTGAAGCTATGGCTAATAACAGATATGATTTTAATATTATAGAAAAGTATTTATAAAAAAAAAACATTGGGGTGTAGTTCAGTGGTAGAACATGAGACTTTGACTCTCAGAACGTAGGTCCGATTCCTACTATCTCAGCATAAAATAAAAACAGGAGTTTTTAAAAATATGAAACAAAAGCAAAAAGCATCCCTTAAAAATTGGAATATTAAAAAGTATGTTTATTCAGATAGTCTAGAGGTTAAAGAATACTATGTTTTGGAAGGATTATTAATTTCTCATCCTGACCTACATTTTAATGATGGACATGATCATTTTGTCAGAACCTCTGTTTTAATAAAAATAGATTTTGAAAATAAAATAGCAGAAACATTAAACACAATTTATGAGTTGTTGTAAATAATTTTTTATTTAGGAGTTTTTCAATATGGAATTTTATAATATATTTATTCTCCCTAGAGAAACTATTGGAAACACAGGTTCAGAAGAAAAACAGCAAAAAGATATTGAAGAGATGAAAACAATTATTAACGATAATTCAAAAAAAGAAGGAAGTGTAATAACCTATGAAACGAACACTATATATTTTTCAGAACCTGAAGTAATAGACATGAAATTTGAAATAGAAACTAAATAATAAACAATAAATAATAAAGGAGATTTCATATGCTTATGCTCAATGAATCAACAAAAAATTCTTTTCTAGAAGCAAAGTATAAGGCTAAGATAAAAAGATTAACAGAAAGACTAAAACAAGAAATTGACTTTTCAGTAGAATATCCTGATATAGAAATTTTTGATGAAATAAAAGAAACGAGATTAAAGCTCAAAGAGGCAAAAGAAGTATTGGGGAGTTTATAAATGGATAAAAAAATTATAGTCTTTAACTCTGAGTTAAGTGCAGAAACTGTTGGACAGCTTATTAATTCTTTACAGAATACAAAAGAGAAAAACATTGACCTATACTTCTGTACATCAGGTGGAGATACAGGATGTAAAGATGTTTTAGTACATTATATCAATAACACTTTAGTAAAAAACAAAAAGAATCTTACTTTATATGCAAATGGATTCATTCAAAGTTCAGGGGTGTTGTTTTTATTAGAAGTCAATTGTAAAAAGATAATCCTACCTTCTACCTCAATTATGATTCATAAAATCAAAGCATATCTTAATGAAAAAGAATTAAAGTTGACTTCAAAGTCTACCTACTCACACAAAACATTGTTTACATGCACTGAATCAGAAAATGAAACTATGTATGAATTGTATAGAAAGAATGGATTTTCAGAAGAAATTATAGATCATGTAAAATCAGGAATAGATGTGTATATTAATAATGAAGACCTAATGAAAATATTGAATGGATCAGAAGTAAAGTTTAGAGATATAAAAAATGATCTTCCTTCAGATTATATAAAATTTCCTAATTTATTAAGTGATTCTTCTAAATTTATTTAAAAAATAATTCATTTATTTTTATCAAAACTATTTACATTTTAAAAAATATATGTTATAATAATCTATAGTAAGTTTGAAGAGAAAAATTTAGTTGGAGGAATTTATGGAAAAATGTAATGTGAGTTT
>JAFGUR010000109.1 GCA_016938425.1 Fusobacteriaceae bacterium | reverse complement strand
GAGGTATTTTATTTTATATTTTTAATAGTAACTCCCGGCCCTAATAAAAGAGCTTAGTGTAATCCATACTTTATTTAATATCCGAAGCCTCTATAATTATTTCTACTGCTTTCTCCAAATATTTTTTATCGACTTCATCAAAATTATTGTACTCAAAAGAGTCCAAATCCAATACTCCAATGAGTCTATCCCCTATATAAATAGGTACCACAATTTCGGAATTTGATGCCACATCACAAGCTATATGTCCCGGAAATTCATGAACATTTTCTACTATTAATGTTTCTTTATTGGCTGCAGCGGTACCACATACACCTTTTCCTAACTTTATTCTCACACAAGCAGGCTTTCCTTGAAAAGGTCCCAATACCAAATCTTCTCTATCATAAAGATAAAATCCTGCCCAATTTAAGTTTTCCAAGTTTTCATTAATTACTGCAGATGCATTTGCAAGGTTTGCTATAAAATTTCTTTCTCCTTCAAAACTAGACTCCAAATATTTTAAAAGAAACTCATATCTTTCAATTTTCATTCTTCTTCAACAATTCCTTTCTTAAATTAATTACATTTTCCATACTTTCGTCTGAAAGTCTGTATATTTTTTTTAAGCTTTCTTCCTTTTCATATAACATAAGCAACATAGTTATAAAGAATGTGCAAGCCGAGTTTATAAGATACCTCAATTTCTCTTTTATTGCAAGATCCAAATGCTTATTAATTGCATCTTCATTATTTTTTAAAAGCATTAACAACTGATGTAAATCTTCTACTTTGTTAAAACCAAACTGTAATCCGTAATTTAAAAGTTTCTTCTCCATTTTTTCTTCTTTTGCAATATCAAAAGTATTATAATGGTATACCTGTAATTTTTCTAAAGCACTTAATATCAGTTTATCGTTAAACTTCAAATAAAAACTGATGGTAGACAAGTCCAGTCTTATATGATAATTTTCATCAGATATTTTTTTCTTATAGAATTGCTCAATGGCCCCAATTTCGTCCTTTATTCTGCTAAATTCCGAATCAGCTACTTCCAACAACGCGCTTATTCTAAAGAGTTTTCTTTCTATTTTCTTAGGAAGATTCACCAATGTTTTGTAACGGAGTTTATGGTCAATGGCTGCCCACGCATGTTGCAACGCCGTTCTAATCTGTATTTCAAATTTAAAACCCATTCCCGCAAGTTTTTCATTTGCATTATTAAAATTTTCGGGCTTTAACCTACACACATAATGAACCGATAAATACCCCATTCTATCAGGTTCCATATTAACCAGTTTATTTATGGAATTACTAAAATCTATCTCAAAATTTTTAAAAATAATTTTTATTACCGCATCTACATCTTCTCTATAGTAAGTAACTATTCTTATCCCGATAAGGTCTGTCATTTCTTCAAAAGGATCTGAATATTTTTTTCGTTTTACTTCATATTTTCTTAAGAAGCTATCAAAAGATTTTACTCTTCCTTCCAAAATATTATACTCTATATCGGCTTCGTTCAAAAATCTTTTTAAAGTAGAACTTATCAAATCCAAATACAAATAATAATTTGATATATTCGCATGATATTTTTCCTTCAATTCTTCCAAATATAATTCTTCCAAATTTATTCACCTCACTTTTTTTATCCCTATTCAGTTTAGTTCTTTTTTGTATAAAAAGTCAATCTTATGGCAAAATAAAGTTTTATTTACAAATGTTAGCTATTATGATAAAATTAAGAGTAAAATTTATGCTAGGAGGATTAATCAATGATCGCTATCGGAATAGTGGGTCTTCCCAATGTTGGAAAATCTACTTTATTTAATGCTATAACAAAAGCCGGACAAGCTGAAGCCGCAAACTATCCATTTTGTACCATAGAACCTAACCACGGAACAGTAACAGTTCCCGATTCAAGATTAGAGGCTTTGAGCCAAATTATTAACCCGCAAAGAATACAACCTGCCACTGTTGAATTTGTAGACATTGCAGGTCTTGTAAAAGGTGCTTCAAAAGGTGAAGGACTGGGAAATCAATTTTTGAGTACCATAAGAAATACTGCTGCTATTTGCCAAGTTGTAAGATGTTTTGACGACGGAAACATTATCCATGTGGATGGCAGTGTTGACCCTTTGAGAGATATTGATGTTATCAACTCGGAACTTATTCTTTCTGACCTTGAAACAGTAGAAAGAGCTATTTCTAAACAGGACAAACTTGCCAGAGGTAAAAACAAAGAAGCTCTTGCAGTTATGCCGGTTCTTGAAAAATGTAAGAGTCATTTAGAAGAAATCAAACTTCTTAAAACATTAGATTTAGGTGACGACGAAATGGAGCTTATTAAAGTTTATCAGTTCCTTACTTTGAAACCTATGATGTATGCAGCCAATGTAGGTGAAGAAGACTTGGCTACAGGTAACGAGTATGTTGAAAAAGTAAAAGAGTATGCAGACAGTATCGGTTCGGAAGTTATAATCGTTTCTGCTAAAGTTGAATCGGAACTTTCCGAAATGGAAGAAGAAGATAAACAAATGTTTTTGGAAGAACTGGGCGTTACAGAACCGGGTCTAAACAGATTAATAAGAGCAGGTTACAAATTATTGGGATTACAAACTTATTTTACTGCAGGTGTTAAGGAAGTAAGAGCATGGACAATAAAAATAGGTGCAACTGCTCCGAAGGCTGCTGCCGAAATACACACTGATTTTGAAAAAGGTTTTATAAGAGCCAAAGTTGCTTCTTACGATGATTTTATAAAGTTTAAAGGATGGAAAGGTTCTCAAGAAGCAGGAGCTATGAGACTTGAAGGAAAAGAATACATAGTCAAAGACGGAGATTTAATGGAATTTTTATTTAATGTATAATTTGATATTTTAAATAAAATTCCCGAATTATTTTTAAGCGGGCCAAATAATTTGGTACTGTCTCTTGAAATAATGTTAAAAAAATGATATTATTGTATTGAAATTTTTAAATAGAGGAGATAATATGGCAAATAAAAGAGAATTTTATATTGTAGATAGGCAAATATTACCCACTTCAATACAAAAAGTAATCGAAGTCAATGATTTAATTCAAAAAGAAAATATATCTAAATATGAAGCAATAAACAAAGTAGGAATAAGCCGTTCTACATATTATAAATATAAAGATTACATCAAGCCTTTTTTCGAAGGTGGAAGAGATACTGTATTTAACCTATATTTATCTATGGAAGATCATCCGGGAGTGCTTGCAGGCGTTCTGAGAGCTGTTTCTACATCAAATATGAATATACTTACTATAATTCAAAATATCCCGGTAGACGGAGTTGCCGAAGCTACTATTTCATTGCAAACCAAAGAAGAAAAATTGAGAGACGTAGAAGCTAGTCTCGAAGAAATTAGAAGTGTTAAAGGCGTTAGAGATTTAAGAATTATAGGGAATAATTAAAATTAGGGGGCTAAAATGAAATTTGACATCCAAACATTAAAAGCATTGGCTAAAAGCTTAAATGAAAATGATATAGCAGAATTTTCTTATGAGGAAGAAGGAACTAAAGTCACTTTAAAAAGAGGACAAGAAATGATTCAACAAACTACGGTTGTTGCTTCGGCTCCTGTTATGGCTGCACCTGTTGTTCAACAACAAGTTGCTCCTGTTGCTGCTCCGATTGTTGCAGAATCAACTCTGCCTGCAATTACTTCTCCTATGGTAGGAACGTTCTATGCTTCAAATCAACCCGGTGCGCCTGCTTTTGTTAAAGAAGGAGATACTATTACAGAAGGTCAAGTATTGTGTATAGTGGAAGCTATGAAGTTAATGAACGAAGTTAAATCCGATAAAAGCGGAAAAATTGTTAAAGTTCTTGTAAAAAACGGAGAGCCTGTTAAAAAAGGTGACAAATTATTTATAATTGAATAATTTTATAAACTGCAGTATTTCTGCAGTTTTTTTTATATAAATAAAATTTTGAAATCACTTTAAAGAATCTACTAAAAAACATAAGTGCCTTTTATTTCATTTATGTCCAAGATATTTTTCCGTTAGTCTTTCAATGGTTTCTCTATTAATTTAAAAACATTTTCTTTATTAATTTCCACTTATTGTGTGAATAATAATATGAATCATAAGCACAATTGGAATAACACTTTCTATTACATTGTTGTATATTTTTTAAAAATAATTCTTTTATTTCTTTTATGTCAGAACTTTTAAGTTCTAGGTAGTTATACTCCAATTTATCCATTTTTTTAGTACAACTTCTTAATTTATATCCACCAATAATATTTATCCATCCATAAGCTGTTGAGTAATTGCATTTCCAAAACTCTTCTTTAGAAAAGTATTTATATATGTTTTCGAAATATTCTAAAGGTTCTATAATCTTATATTTATCTTGGATTTTTCCCTTCATAAAACAAATAATCTCCTCAATTAAATATTTATCATCTTCAGAAAAAAAATCAACATTTTTTTCTTTACTTTTATCAAAAGATGGAATAACATATCCAATTGATATAGGAATTTTATGTTTATGCAAAAATTCGATTAAAATTTTTATTTCTTCAAAATTATTTTTTTTTAATACTGAATTTACCCTAATTTTCATGCCATATTTTTCTCTTGCTTTTTTCAAAAAAACTATATTTTTTTCAATACAAGTTATATTTTTTATAGTACTTATACCATCTACAGATATATTAAGATAGTCCAATCCATTTTTGGCAAGTTTATTTATAGTGTTTTCATTTAATAACGTACCATTTGTTGTTAAATCAGTCAAAATATTCAATTTGCTACATAGTTTTATTGCATCATATATAAAACACCATAATAATGGCTCTCCTCCAAGAAATGTTATCATTCCAACTTTCATTGATTTAGCCTTTTTTATAATGCTTTTATATTCAATCTCTGTCATATCTATACTTGTATTACTATGTTGCCAACAATATTCACAAGATAAATTACATACATCTGATGGAATTATTCTTACAAATGGTGTGGTTTTAAAGTCTTTAGCAAAACTATGTGCTACTAATAAATTTAAATATTTTTTGTATTTGTATATTTTCAATTAAAAACTCCTTTTATAAATTTGATTATAACGCATTATTGAACCATAAAACTTGTTTTTATTAAGCTCTGTTATTTCAGATAAATATATAAACATTCTCTAAGACTTGTTAATAAATTTAACTTTAACTTATGCTCCTTTTCGTTTTTTTAATGCCTGAGTACTTACATTTTTTCAATTGTATTATGAAAATTTCAAGTAAAATTAATTCAGAGAATCCCCAGCTAAAAATTAATCCAAACCTTTGTTAATTTTCTTAAAAAATTGTTATTTTTAATGATATAATATAGACAGTTACAAAACAAAAAATTATTTATACATATATAAAAATAAATAACTTTGATTTTAGAGGATTGGCAAGGATACTTCCTTGCTTTAGACTCAGGCTCCGACCCGACTCTTTCTCCACTGTAGATGGAGGTATTGTATAAAAAACAAAGTTTTTTATAGAAGTAAAATCAAGCTGTTGAAATTTTGCAACAAGCTGATATCATATTTTTGGAGGTGATTTTTTGGCAAAATTACTTATTTTATTTTCACATAAATTAACCGAAGAACAACTAAAAGATGCGAAAGATAATTTGTGCATAGAAACCTTTATATATTTACCTGAGTATTTACAAAAAATCTGGTCTAACGTAAATCCTTATACTGATGATAAATCAGAATTATTAAAAATTTT
>JAFGUR010000108.1 GCA_016938425.1 Fusobacteriaceae bacterium | reverse complement strand
TCTTTCTACTGTTCTTGACTCTGTGGCAACTTTAATAGCTGCAAAAAAACTTCTCAGAAAACCTGCCTGATGAGTGACTCTTGTATATTTTTCTTTTCCATGATGGATAAGAATATTGTTAGCAAAATTATCATATTCGTCGATTAATAGATAATATTTGATATTCAGTTCATTCATCTTAGATATAAATCTGTTTAGCATGTTACCTGCAAATTTTTCAGATAAAATTTCTTCTTTAATAGATTTTGTAATTTTGAAAAAATCTTCATATCTGGAAAAAAATAGCTCTAAATTTCCTAGTATTACAATATCAAATGAATGCTCAATATCTTCAATACTTTTATCAGTTGGTATACCAGAAAAGTTTAATTTTAATATAGGAAAACTGTTTCTTAATTTTGTGGGATTTTTACCTATATATGTATCACCAAATAAATCATCAAATTGATCTTTTCTATTTATATCATAATAATGTTCCAGCATGGAAATGAAAAGAGACTTACCAAATCTACGAGGTCTTAAAAAAAAATGATACTTAGTTCCTAAATTTTCTAATTCTTCAATATATCTTGTTTTATCAACATAGTAATAACTGGATTCTTCTTTAAGTGCTTCGAAATTTGCTATTCCATAAGGTATCTTTTTCATAATAGTTTCCATTGGCATTTTAATTATACAAAGTAACAATATTTTTATTATTTACAAAGTAAAGAATATGTATGAAATGATAGAATTGAATTAAAACTTATTACTCACATTTCCCAGTTCAGATTATTAATAAAAAAATGTAAAATTTAATATAAACTCCATTCTCAATTTGAAACAACAAAGAAAGAGCTTTAAGATTGTTTATTTAACGATAAAATCTTATTTTATCATTTTATCGAAAAATATAAGATTATTTTATTAGATTATTTTCTAATACTACTTTTAGGACAAAAGTAGCAAAATCCTAAGCTTATTAAAAAGCTTAACCAAAACCAATACCCGTTAAGAAAGCAGTATTGTTAGCATCACATTCAATCTGGCGAGTACCCCAGATTGAACCAGCTCCACTAACCTGCGGTTAGAATTCCACTTGTGATGGAGCTTATTGTTAAATGTATGGTTTTGAAAGAGAAGATAATTTCTCTTCTAACAAAAAAACGAGAATCTCAAAGGCATCTTGCACCGGCGTAGGCTTATCCTTGCAAAGCAAGGTAATCGCTGGAGCCGGTTCAAATGCGATAGCATTTGAATGGTAAAGTAACGAAAGTCTTTTCTTAAATGATACCGATTTTGATCAATCTTTATAAAAAGATTGACCTTTTTGTCTGACTTTT
>JAFGUR010000107.1 GCA_016938425.1 Fusobacteriaceae bacterium | reverse complement strand
GTTGTCATGTTTTCATCTCCTAATTGATAATATTATATATTGTACATGACCTTAAGAAATTTGTCTAATATAGTATAACCTATCCAAATATTAGCAATTACTTACATATTGGAGCATGGTAAAATCAAATTTTTAGAAGTAATAAGAATATCGATATTAAAAAAGATTTTTATTCCATTTATAAAAATTTGAGATTTAAAGCTTCTAAATGAAGAAATAGTTATGCATATTATACAATTTTTTATCGATAAAAACCAGAAAAAAATTGACAAACGAAACAAAATGAAATATAATAACAGCATAACGAAACCAAGTGTAACGTTATTTTTGAAATAATTTTAAATTTATGATTTAAAATTATTAAATTGTGACCTTTAACATAAATAAAGAAGAACTTGTGCAAATAGTGATTTCCTTTAATGTTATGGGTCACCCTTATTAAAACTATCTATTCAAAATTCATATCTATTCAAACTTATTCGTTGTAAAAAAATCATAAAATTAGTATAATTACATTAGTTATTTAGTTAATAAAATTGAATAAATACGAAGAAGTTATGACTTTTAAAAAGGGCTTTGGGCCCAGCGTGACCTAATTATATAAGCCGATATTTGATATTTTTGAGGTAGAAGATAGAAAAATTTCAACAAAAGTAATAGAGGAAGGAAATAGATATGGAAAAAATAATATTAGAAATAAGAGACAACGAGCTTTTTTATGAAATAGGGAAAGAAATTCCTTTTTCCGGGATTGCTTCATATACTTTAAGTAACGGAAATAGGTATGAGGGAGAATTTCTTGAAGGAAACTATTGTGGGAAAGGAGCTCTTTATTTTTCAAATGGAAATGAATATGAGGGAGAGTTTAAAGATGATAGTTTTAACGGGCAAGGAGTTCTTTATTGGTCCAATGGAGACAAGTATGAAGGTCAGTTTAAAGATGATTTATTTGAAGGAACGGGAATGTTTTTTTGGGCTAACGGGGATAAATATGTAGGGAGCTTTAAAGATGACAAGATGGAAGGGCAAGGTATTAAGACTTGGTCTAACGGAGATAGGTATGAGGGTCAATTTAAGAATGGAAGAGTAACAGGGCAAGGAATATTTGTTTGGGTTGACGGAGAAAAATATGAAGGAAATTTTAAGAATGGCGAATTTCATGGAAAAGGAATAAAGTACTGGAATAATGGAGATAGATATACGGGGGAATTTAAGGAGGGGAATCTTCATGGAAAAGGAACTTATTATTTTTCAAATGGAGATAAACTAACAGGTAAATTTAAAAATGGTGAATTTTTAGGGAAATAAGCCTAGATATTTTTAAGATTTTTTAGGATTAGAGTACTTATATTTATTTGAGTTGTAACTACTCAGGCATAACAAACATTGTAAAATTAAAGCTTTAGAGGAGTCGCGAGGAGTTGTGATTATCCTTAACCGTGCGAGGGTTTTGCCCCGTAAATCTCCCTTCTTTATGCAACAAAGGTATGGATAAACTTTTGATATTTAAAGTCTTTTATATGACTGAGCAGTACTTTGAGTTTTTATTAGAATACAATTAATTTGAAATTCCGGGAGGATATATGAAAAAAACTTTCTTAGAAAAAGAATCGTATACAGGGATTGAAATTATTGATAATCAACACTTAGAAATTATTCGTATAGGAAATGATTTAGGGTTTTTGATAGAAAATTCTAAAAATAGAGATACAATTATTAGCGGGTTAGATGAATTTATAACAGCTGTAGAAAAACATTTTATATATGAGGAAAGTCTTTTTAAAAACTTTGATTACAAACAGGCAGAGAGACATATTGAAATGCATAGGTTTTATATGACCTCACTTCTTGAAGCAAAGAAAAAGTTTGTTGAATTAAATGTAGAATTATCAGGTTCTGTAGCCAATTTCTTGAACGAGTGGGTAAAAAGTCATATAATCTCATTAGATTTAACTTTTGGTAATGAATATTTGAAAACTGCTGCTAATTCAGTAAACTCCATTTAGAGGTTACCGAATTAGAGGCAATTTTATAAAGTCGTGGCTACGTAGCCATCTCCCACAGAGATTACTTGATAAGCTTTTTATAGTTGTCATTTTTACGCAGTTTTTAGATACTCTTACGATAATAGGAGTTAGAGTACTCTTATACATAGTTGATGCGTAGTCCAAGGTTTGAACGTTTGATTTTTAAAAAAGAATATAAAAAATCCAATATTTATTCGTTGAAAAATACCTTGAACATAAATAAAAGGACCTCTGATAAAGAGGTCCTTTTTAAGTTCTTGGCAATAGCTTTTAGTGATGTTAGAAAAAATCAAGAAAATATCTATAGCAGATACTTAGGGTCTGCTGATTAGAAACAATTTTTATAAAGACGTGGCTTACTCAGCCACCTCGCGCCTCCCACAGGGATTCCTAAAGGATAATTCCCTTCGGTTAAAAAAGCTTCATTTCATTACGCAAAAACCTGACGTTGGACGCAAATAAAATCAACGCAACAAAACTATAGGTTTTTAGAACTAAAAGGATTTCCTAAAGGATAAGC
>JAFGUR010000106.1 GCA_016938425.1 Fusobacteriaceae bacterium | reverse complement strand
TCGTTTTATTTATAATTAAATAATAATGAAAGATAAAAATAAGTAAAAAAGTGAATAAGTCCCATTTTATTCGAAGTTTTGAAAGTGGTGAAGAATTGCGAAATAATGTTTCATATGGGTAAGAAAAAAGCTCAAAATTCCAAGGTATTTTTGGAGATTTTTGAGCTTGTTTTTAATTTGAAAATGGACTATAATAAGTTATGGAGTTATATAATTACATAATTCCATAAGGAGGCTAAAATGGTAAGAAAAAGTATTGTTATGGAAGAAGATTTATGGGAAAATTTGAAAATATTTACAGAAATTCATAAAGATAGCATTAGTTCTGTTATTAGAAACGCTGTAAAAGGATATTTGGAAGAAAAAACAAAAGATGATTTAGCATATAAAATGAGAACATTAACTCCTTTTGTAGATGATGAAGAACAAAAAGAACTTGAAGAAGTTTTGAAAAACTTAACTTCTGAACATTTTGAAACTGGAGAAATTATTAAATTATGAGTTATGAACTTAGAATATCAAAACCAGCTTTAAAATTTTTAGAAAAACATCCTATGGAGAAAAAGAAGTTTTTAGAAATCTTTAAAGAAATGTCTACCAATTATGAGGATGCTGTAAATAAATATGATATTAAACAAATGCAGGGAATATCAGCAGAGACATATAGATTAAGACTTGGAAAATATAGAGCCATTTACAGATTGTATAATGATGTATTGGTAATATTCGTTTTAGACATTGGCAGTAGAGGAGATATTTATAAATGAAAAAGCTCAAAAGTTCAAGATTAAAAATTAAAAATTTGAATTTTGAGTTTTTTTAGTTGTCGATTAGATACATATGTCACAATAGGGGTCCATCCAGGATTTCCGACAAAAGCGGTAATAAGCGACTATTGAAAAGCTTGTATTAGCTGATTTTAAAAGGTTATAGCGTTTCAAGTTTTAGTTTTTTGCTGAAAATATAAAAACTGTCAAAAAATAGCCAAAATTACAGCATAAGATAAGTTATGTTGTGATTACCACATAAATTGGGTCTATTTTACTAAAAACTACAACATAATTTATAAAATAATCACTACTTTCTATGCAACATAACTTATATGGATAAATTTTAAAAAATGAGCCTATAAAAATGCTTTTAAGCATTGTAAATAAAGGCTTACACACTTGTTAAAAATTTCTTATTACCAGTTTTGTCAGTTTTCCTGGCAATACCCCAATAAGAATACGCGTATTGTCAAATAATACAAAAAATTACAAATAAAAAAACCATATTGTCAAAATCTCTAAATTTGACAATATGGTTTTTTTATTTAATGAATTTTATTAACCTTCAAGGTAAATGATATTTGACTTTTTTTGATAACGATGATATAATTTAATGATTATAAAATAAGGACTGATTTGATGAAAGTAACCTACAAAAGTAAAAAACTAGAAAAAGAATGTAGTGATTATAGCTTATTGGTAAAAAGTTATGGTCTACAAATAGCAAAAAAAGTCATTCAAAGACTTAATGAGTTAGAATCCTCGTCTGACTTAAGTGTTATGAGCAAAATTCGTTCTGCCAGATTACATAAGTTGTCTGGTGATAGAAGTGATGAGTATGCTATGGATTTGACTGGTAATTATAGGCTCATTATTACCTCAGGAGATGAAAATATTAAATTAGACCAAATAAAGATTGTTAGAATAGAGAAAATTGAGGATTACCACTAGGATGGAGGATGGTTTTATGAAAATATTTAACAATATTGTAGCTGTACCCCCGGGAGAAACAATTAAAGATGAATTAGAATTTTTAAAAATGTCGCAGGTTGAATTTTCAAAAAGAATGGGAATATCTGAAAAGCATATTAGTCATTTAATAAATGGAGAAGTTGCCTTAACTTATGATATGGCAATTAAACTTGAATCTGTATTAGGGATAGAGGCTAGTTTTTGGAATAACCTTGAATCTAAATACAGAGAAGTTTTGGCTAGAATAGAGGAAGAAGAAAAACAAGAAAAAGAAATTGAAATACTTGATAAAATGCCTGTTAAAGAGTTAATTAAAAGAGGCTGGATAAATAACACAAAAGATGTTAAAGAGCAAATTAGAGAGCTTAGAAGCTTTTTCAAGATAGCTTCTTTAGACTATTTTAAAAATGTAGAAGAAAAATTATTAGTGGTCTATAATTCTTTAAAAGAAAATAAACTTGGAGAGGAACCTATACTTTTTAAGAAAGCTCTTGATAAAGAGATTTGTGAATATTCTATGGCTTCTTGGATTAGAAAAGCGGAAATTGAGGCAATGGAAATTGAAACAAAAGAATTTTCTAAAGAGAAACTCGAAGAAAACATTGAAAAAATGAAAGCTCTCACAAAAGAGAATAAAAAAGAGAACATAGAAGAATTAAAAAATCTTTGTAATGAATCTGGAATTGCTTTAGTTATTTTACCACACCTTCCTAAAACTTATGTTGATGGTGTGTGTAAATGGATTGGAAAAGATAAGGTTCTAATTGTATTAAGCAATAGAGGAAAAAAATTAGATAGATTTTGGTTTAATTTCTTTCATGAAATAGGGCATATTATGAAGCATGGTAAAAAAGACATATTTATTAATGCGGATGAAACCTTAGGGATGAAGGGAGAAGAGGAGGCTAATTTATACGCAAAGAATACTCTCATTTCACCAAAAGATTTTAAAGCAATTAAAGAAATGGAATTAACTAAAAGTAATATATGTTTTATGGCTAATAAATTAGGGGTTCATCCTTCTATAATATTAGGAAGGCTACAGAATGAAAAACTTGTAGATTATAAAGTCCTGTATGAATTAAAAGAAGATATTAATATTTAATCAAGACCGTCTCAGACTCTATATATTGAGACGGTCGTTTAGTTAGTTTTTAAACTTAACTATAAAGAATTTTTATATAAAGTGATTTCAGAAATTTTTTTATTTTTAACATCTCCAACCCACACCCTATAACCCTTTCGTCCTACAATTACAAAAAAAATATAGTTACACGAAGTTTTCTCTTTAACTAGTGAATCATGCCAAGATGTTAAATCAGTATTTGATGGTTCTGGATAGTCACAGGGATGAGTATGCCAATTACCCATATATCCAGAATTTCTCCTTTTGGCTTTATTTACAGCTTCAATATGATGGTTACTTATCCTAAAGAAACTTAAGAAACTTTTCTTATCATTACTTTGAGGTTCTGTTAATTCTTCAATAACAACGCTACCATGTATTCTGTGTGTATACCCTATTAAAACACCCCCAGATTCATTCATTCCTTCATATTGAATATATTTTTTTAAAACAATTCCTATATTATCTAAAAAATCTACATTTTTTCCGTTTGGTAGCTTAAACTTCACTAATTTATCAAAACTAGTTACCACAACAATCACACCTTTCATCAATATAGTCATATACTTCAAATAAATCATCATTATTTTTTAAGTATCTATTTGTGTATTCTATGTTATTTTGCTTTATATTTTTAATTGAAAACAATGGATTTTTATGAAACTCTCTGTTTGAAAAAAGCTGAGTTACAATGTCTAGTATCATTGATGTTCCTTTTAAAAGTATTGAATTTCCATAAGGTGTAAAAGTTCCACCACATCCATCTGTCTGTACTATATCATTATTATTTTTAGAAAAAGATACGTTGAATTTGGATAAACATTTATAACATCCTTTTTTAGAATAATCAACCAAGAGTGCATGACACCCTGAACCAAAAGAATCCAACCAAGTAAACAAAACAGGCTTTATAAATTTTATTTCTCTTAACTTATCATTTATTAGTAGTTGGTCTGTTGTTGACCCTATTGAAAAAATCAATAAATCTGTATTATCAAAATTCAATTTTTCTATAGTTTTCCAATTTATTTTTTCTTCAAAGGCTTTAATATTTAATGAAGAAAAATTAATAGAAAGATTTACTTCTAATGCTTTTGCTTTATTATGGAATAGATATTCTTCTCCTAGGATATGTCTAAAAATATTTTCTGGTTCTAGTTTATCTGGGTCATATATGTTTAGAGATTTAATTCCTAGTTTAGCTATTTCATTAACTATATAACTACCTAACGAACCACACCCTATTACAGAGATATTTTTAGAAGTCATATCACTATTCCCACTTGTTCTTTTGCATAGATAATCTCGACTAAATCTTTTACTTAAAATAGGTTCTATCAAAACATATTCATTTTTTAATTTATTCAAAAAAGTATCCTTTTTAGATGTTGAAAATTCAATTAACCCTGAAAATTGTATCTTAAATCCATTATCTAAAAACATAGAAAAAACAATATATATATATTCCTTTTCCACAATATAATTTTTTAAAAAAAGAAAAGTATTTTCAGAGATACATTGATTAATAATATAATTAAAATCCCATTCTTCGGGAAACGGAGTCAATTGTACTCCATTTTCCAAAGGTATGAGTAATCCTTTTTTTAACGTTCCATTTTTTTTAGAATAATGATTAATGTCATTCTCTTTTAAACTTACTATTCCTATATGTGGTTTACCTATTTTTTTTATTTTTTTATTAGTTTTTTGTGGTGCGTTATAATCATTTTTTAAATATTCATTTATAAAAATTTCTGAAGTCTTTTCATCCTCTTGAAGATACATTTTAAATACAATGTTATCTTTTCTTTTCTTATGCCAGTAATGCAAAAATTCCTTAGAAAACTCTTTATTTTGTTGGCTTGGGCTTAAATCTAACAATTCAAAAAAACTATCTATTACATTCTCAATTATTTCTTCACCAGGAGAATCATAAAGATTAAAATCTTCTTCTCTCCCCAGACACAGCCAAACTAAGTTGTTTCCAATAAAATGAGGATAATTATTTTTAATGTCTGTGGCTGTTATTATTGGCAAAGAATGAGGAAAAAATGAATCTAAACAAAATTCAAAATTAATTTCTTTAAAAAAAAACTTAAATTTATTTTCACCTAAATCCTCTGATATGATTATCCCTCTAGTTTCAAAATAATCTTTTGCAAATTCTAAATATTTATGCAAATCTGTCCTCCTTTTTTAATGAGGAATTATCTTTTTTTGCTTCTTTTGGTGGAACTTCAAACTCTTCTCCCAAGGATTTAACAACATAATTAGCTGCTTCATGGTCATGCTCAACTTTAAAAGCATTTTCAATATTTTCAGCAAATTTTTTAAACCTTTTATAGAATTTAATTAAATGGTCATCAGAATCTCTCATTTTGTAAAAAACATCGGAATAAGGTGTCGTTGGTAAATTACA
Organism: Fusobacteriaceae bacterium; assembly: GCA_016938425.1. Classification (GTDB taxonomy): domain Bacteria; phylum Fusobacteriota; class Fusobacteriia; order Fusobacteriales; family Fusobacteriaceae; genus JAFGUR01. The sequence goes on along the minus strand of JAFGUR010000106.1, from coordinate 18,475 downwards.
GCTTATATTTACTTTTGTTATATTACCATCAAAATCATAAGTTAATGAAAATTTACTTAAAATATTTTGAAGTGTTTTATGTAAACATTGTAAATCATCTCCTTCTGAGTATTGATAAAAATTGTCGCATGCAAGAATTGTTAATCCTATACTTGGAGGAACGTCTTTACCTAATGTAGTATACTTATTTTGCTTCCATTTTTTTATATATCTTACGATTCTTCTCTTTTGATTCCCAATTTCTCCAGAAAAATGGTCTTGAAAATATTCATTTAATCCTTCAGGGTCAGCTTCTTGCCATTCATAATTTTCAGAAAATTCTTTTCCTCTTGCCAACCATAATTTTTCGTTTGAATCTTTTGCATAAATAGGAAAATCTAAATGATATATTTCATTTCCTTCCTTTGAATAATTTACTGTTACACATGGGTCTTTAATAGCCGGTATTCTTTTATCTTTAATTTCTAAAATTTCCCTTATAATTTTTTTTATTTTTCTAGGGTCTTTATTCTCCTCTTTATCTTTATTTAAAGGAATTATTACGGCAACATCTCTATCGAATGTTTGGTCTCCTGAACCATCTACATTTGGTTTTATACTTGTTTTTACTCCAAACGCCCAACTTCCTTGGTCAATAAATCTTAAATCACTCTTAGTTATTTCAGCCATTTCTTCTTCATTTAGTTTATCTGGTAAATTATTTTCAATATCACTCTGTAAAATAGTTCTTTTATTTTGTAATTCGTGATGTGTTGTTAATGCTATCGCTGTATGAAAATTTTCAAATTGTTTTTTTAGTTTTATACTCATTTTTTCCTCCGAATTTATAATTTTATTATATCGTTATTTTTTAAGCTTAATCCCCAATCATATTTTCCATTTAAATAATTATATACAATTACGTTTGGGTCATGTGTTTGAATAATTTCTCCACAAGCTATATTTATACACACAGGAGCGCCAATAAATAAATGGATTTGTTTGACTCCTTTAATCTTTAATTCAGAAAGTAACTCCCTAAATTTATTTTTAAACTGCAAAATTTCAGAATAACTGGTGATATTATCTCGACTAACTGTATTAGCTGAAATTTCAACTATATCAAAATCAGGATAAATAGCCTTTATACTGCTGTCTTCCATTGGAAAACTACTTTGAATTTTTATACATACAGATTCAGTGATACTTTCGGAAATTTTATAAGAAAAAGTTATTTTAGGGGTCTGTACATCATTTAATTCTCGGTATTCTATTTCACCCTGATTATAATTTACGAAATATCTTTTTTTAGTACTGTTTCTTAAGATAAACCCTTCTAAAACGCTCAGAGGAATTAGCGAAATTCCTACAAACGCTACTTCTTTAATTTTAGGTGAGTATTTATATAAATCTTGAGAATATTGATTTACAAATGCCTTTAAAGAATCCTTTGATAACAAATCCATAGAGCTATTTGTATAATTAAAAATGGATTTTAACTGCTCAAGTTCTATTGTATTTTTCAAACTATAGCTATGACTCCTTAAATCATCAATAATATCTTGTGAATCTAATTGCATTTTTGAAAAATTATGCAAAATTATTTTTTCAAAGTTAGTTTCATCAACAAAATCAGTTAAAACTTGTTTTAATTTCTTGTAGAATGGATTATTTTCATTTTCTGGTTTCACAATTGATAAATGGTCTTCAGCAAAAGGGTAGCAATTGGAACTGTTTTCTAGTGTTCTAGGAATTGCACTTTCTACAGAAACAACATTATCATAAGAACCGTAAAAATAAAAAGCTTTTGGCAATTTCGAAAGTGATATCCATGTATTATTAAGTTCTTCTAAATCCTTACTATTGATTTTAAGATTTTTTGCTTGGTTATGAGCTGAAGCAAATTTTGCATACTCTGACCCATGGTGAGGTGTTGCTATAGATATATACATATCTATGACTCCTATATTGTTAATAATATAATCCTTTCCGATAAGCCCACCCATACTATGACCAATAAAAACAATATTCTCATAGTTACTCTTCTCAATGTCTAAACTTGTTCTAAATATCTTAGAAATTTCCTTTATAGGTAAATTCTTTTTTATTTTGCCACCAAATAAGTTCTTTATTTTGTGAAAGAACTTATTCTCCGATATCAATTGAGAGTAATAGGAAAATGTTGCTATATCGAAGTTATTTTTAATTATTTCATCTTTCCAAAGAAGGCTGTATAAAGGATAATCTTTGTCCCATGTGGCATCAGAACCAAATAATCCATGTACAAAAATAACTAGATTTTTTTTATTTGTTCTATATTTAAAGTCTAGCATTATTTACCTACCTCTTATCTCTTGGTGGAAAAGGGTCATTACCATAACTATTCCCACCTCTGATTTGTCCATTAGTTCCATGGATTTTCGTTTCTGATTTTTGATTTCTTGCTATTTCTGTTGCTATTGATATAGCTTCTTTTTGAGTTGGAACTACTCTTGTAGCTTTTTCATTTCCTGCCCCTTTTACTGCCCATCCATTTGAATGGGGAACAACGTGTTGATTTTTTCCCATAATATATACCTCCTACGTATCAAACGTAAATAAAGTTGACATTTTTTGTAATTTAATGTAAACTCCTAGTGATAAAAAAATAATAATCCGACATTCCCTAAAAAAGGGTAAATTTAAGAGAGCGTTAAGCAACACCTATCCTTTCTTAATATTTAGTTGGGTCAGATACATCTGATAGCATTTGGCGGTGTAGCAGATGTATCTAATATTTATAGAATATACAAGAAAATTTCTCCTTGTTTTTTCTTATATTAAAACAATACTATATATTGTGTAAAAAATCAAGTAAACAACTACATATAGTGGTAAGAGGTTTGAGAATAGTTAATTCATATTGTTATACTTATTAAAGTTAACAATAATTTTTATCAAATCTTTTTCTTTACTTTTTTTTATAATTTTATTTAGTGCTGTTAAATCTCGTTCAGGTAAATATAAGGATATTATAGATAATATAGTGAACAAATTGTCAGATATTTCGATTCTATCACTGAAAATTGATAATTAATTTCAGATATATTTCTTCCATATGAAATCCTTCTCCTTAAGCTAAATATATCTCTTTACAACTTCAAAAAATTTATCTATTTCATCTATCGTATTATATTTTCCTAAAGAAACTCTTATCGAATTTCTTATTTCAAATTTATTTAATCCTATCGCCTCTAGAACATGAGAAGGACTGTTTAAGGAGCACGCTGACCCAGTAGATATTGCGAAATTATTTGAGTTTTCTTTTATAAAGATTTCATTATTAACTCCTGGTAACCTCAAATTAAAAATACCTAGTATCCTATTATTTTTATTAAATCCATTTAAAATTATATTTAAATCATTAATTCTGCTCAAGAAATGACTATCCAGTTTTTTCATATGTTCTTTATAAGTATTATAATCTTCTGTAATCACTCTTAGAGCTTCAGCCATACCAACAATATTATGTAAACAATACGTTCCACCACGTAAATCATCTTCTTGAGAACCTGAAATTAATGGATAAAAATCCGGAACTAGGCCATAAGAATTTCTCTTCATATATAGAGCTCCAACACCTTTTGCCCCATAAAATTTATGTGCAGAAAAAGTTAAATAATCAACATTTGCTTTAGAAAAATTTAGTTTTTCCTTACTAACTAGTTGAGTTACATCTAGATGTAATAGAACTTTTTTTTCTGAACAAATTTTTGATACTTCTTCAATATCATTCATTGTTCCTATTTCATTGTTTACAGCTATTAGAGATACTAGTTTAGTGTTTTCTTTAATAACATTTTTTAAATCTTCTGGGTTTATTTGTCCAGTTTTATTAACATCTAGATAAGTAACCTCAGTTCCTAACTCTTCTACTTGCCTTAATGATTCCATAGATGAATGATGTTCTACTTTTGATGAGATTATATGACAATTTTTATTATACAGAGCTATACCTTTGATTACTTGGCTGTTACCTTCAGAAGCACCACTGTTAAAAATAATCTCATCACTATTAACCCCTAAGATTTTGGCAATAGTCTCTCTCGACTCTTTGAGTAGTTTTATTGAGTCCAAAGCTAAACCATAATACTTACTAGAGGGGTTCCCATAATTATTTAATAAAACTTCTGTCATTTTATCTACAACTCGTTTATCAATTTGCGTAGTTGCTGCATTATCAAAATAAATCACGCTACCTCCTACCATCTTAATAATTCTTTTATTAAGTTTTCTAAATTATTGCACATTTCCATATTTGATTTTAATTCTTTAATCCCATTTTCTAAATGAAATTTAAAGTGCACAGGGAAAAACTCTTCATCTGTTAGGTGCGTTTTACAATAGTTTTCCATTAAAACTTTATAAAAAATTTCATTTTCTCCTGTTAGCGTATGTCTTTGAAATTCTAATCCAGAATTATCAATTTTTTTAGTTGTACTTTCTATATGTTCTTTAGTTACTGGCTCTTGCTTTAATGAAATTCCAACAGCTAATCTAGATATTATATTTGGAGTTAATGTATGTTTGCTTTTCAATTCTGCCAATATCTCTTCTGTCTCTTTAGATGTTCTTAATCTAAATATCATTTATTTTCTCCTAATTTTTATTATTGAAAAAACTATCACATATATCAATCCTATTTTCATTTATATTGAAATTGATTGTATATTCTCTAGCTACGTATTTTTTTAGTAATTTGTAATTTTCTGGTGTCATTTCAGTTTCTGTAGCCAAAATTATTACTTGTTTTGAGACATTTGGTAAATATTTTTGAATTATGTTTGTTCTATGGCTCGAATCCAATCTTCCTAAAAGAGTGTCAAATACTACAGGAACTTCTTTATTTGAAACCTTTAACAAAGCAAATAATAGTGAAAGTATGTATACTTGTTTTTCTCCAGATGATAGAAGTCTTTTATCCATTAGCCCTGTTTTGTGATATAAATCTATTTTCATAGATGATTTATCGATTAATATATTTGAAATATAATCTTCTTTTCTATGAAGACTTCTAAAAATTTCTAAAAATTCTACTCTAACTTTATCAAGTTTATCTTCGTTAATTTTTAATATATATTTTTCCAATACACTTTGAACTTTATTTATAACATTAAATTTATTTGAATCTTTTTTACTTTTTATAACTTTATCTTTCAAGTTTGATAATAACTTATACTCTTTCTCGTATAATTCTTTCTCAGTCTTAATTAAAGAGAATAAAGTCTCTATTTCTTTATCAAATGAACCTATTTTCATATTTTCATTAGAAATCTCTTTTAATATTTCTTCGATGTCCTTATTATCTTTAACGGAAACTAAAGTAGCTTTTAATTTGGGTAACTCTTCATTAATTTCTTTAATTTTAGAAAATTTACCCAGGATTTCTTCCTCAACATTATTTAAGACTCTATTTGCAATTACTTGAATTTTTTCTGCATCATCATATGATAAAAAATGTAAACTATCTCCTTTATTCTCAAACTCTTTTAATAAAGCATTTCTAAAAGAATTTAAAGAACTTTCACTGATTTCTCCTAATGTACTTTTTAATAATTTTGCTATCGTTCCATCTTCAAATCGATTACTAAAAACATCAAATTCTTTAGAGTGACTTTCATTTTTAATTTGTTTTAAAATTATAGGTATACTTTTTTTATTTATTAAAAATGGCATATAATTTCCAATAATACTTTTTAATTCTTCATTAATTGAAGCCTTTTCATTCTCATGCGTTTTTATTTGAGATTCAATTTCATTAATCTTGTTATAAAACTCTCCGCCTGCATTTTGAAACACTTTGTCCAAGTTATTTAAGTTTGATTTAATTTTTGCTTTTTCTAATTCTTTTTCTGTTTTTAATTTTTCGCTCGTTTCAAGTTTTTCCTTGAAGCTTTCTAACGAAAGTTTTCTATTATAATACTCTTCTTCATCACTTGTTAAGTTTAATTGCTTACTTCTTAATCTAAGATAATTATTTAAATCTTCATCAAGACTTTTGAAAATGTCTATATCAAATAAAGTATAAACAGCATCTTTAAAATCTTTATCTAAAAATTCATCAGAAAGTAATCTTCGAATATCCTCTCCATCAAAGAAAAAAAAGTCAAAAAGTTTTTGAGGAAAAACCTTTCTAAAGTAATTTTCTGAATCCTCCATTTCTTTAGGCTCTAGCACTTTGTTATTTTTAATTATTTTAAGGATTTCAGTTACTTTAGCTCCTTCTTTAAAAATCCATTGCCTTTTCACAATATAATTATCTATTTTATTGTTTTCACTCCAATTAAAGTTGAGTTCTATATAAGAAGAGTTTTGATTTTCATCTTTAGCTTTATTATTAAATTTAAAAAGGATATTTTCAAAATATTTAGCATTTGGATTCTTTATCCCATAGAAAAAACATCCGTAAATAGCTAATTTAATGGATTCTAGCATAGTTGTTTTCCCTGCTCCATTTTCTCCACCGATTAATATTATATTTTTACTCTTATCATCAATTGAAAAATTTATTCTATTTTCTCCATAATATATCCCATAATTATTTAAAACAAGTTCATTAATTATCATCTGCATCTCCAAACTTTATTCCACTTATTTCATCTTTATGTAACCAGTCTTCTTGTAAAATCGAGTCAAAATCTTGATATAGATGGTTTTTATATTGCATTCCATAATACTTGTGCTCTACTCTAATCAATCTTTTCAGAAGTTCAATGCTCACATCTTCTTCTTCACAAAATCCTTCTAAAATATCAAGTTCATTATGAGTATATTCCATTATTTGATTGCTAATAAAAAGATTTTCTTCATAAACTCTAAAATAAATTTCATTTACAGAATTAGTTAAATCTCCTAATCTATTATTCCATTCATCTTGAATAAGTTCTAACTCTTCTTTTGAAATTAAAACTACGCCAGTTTCTTTTTGTGCTTCTAATAATTTTTCCAAAATAATTTTTCTAGCAGTAAATTTATAAGAACCTAATCCGATTTTTTGCCCTTCGTTTGTTTCCACTTTATAAATACTACCATCTTGTCTTTTGGTTTCTCTATATTCCTCCTTATTCCTATTATCTTTTAACCAATTTCTCAAATCAGCTAGAGGTTGGAGTTTTTTGACTGTTTCCCAATCTTTTTTCTTATGTGCAGTTTTTATAAATCCTTTTAACGACTTATCTTCTTGCACGACAGTACAAGCCCAACATCCAAATCTGCTATTTCCACAGGAAGGTTTTTCTTTATCTACCATAAGTGGACATTCTCCATCTTGAGAATCTTGATAAAGTCCCATTAAAAATTCGTTGTCAGAACCCCAAGTATTTGGGTTTTTCGTCATTAAATATTTCCAAACATCATCAGTAGAAAAATCTTCAATAGGGGCAAACACTAAGGCATTTGCAAGCGTTGTATGTTTTCTTAGAACTTTACCTTCAATACGATGTTTTTCCATTACTATCGACCTTGAATGGCTTTCGTTAGAACGAACCCCGAGAACCATTATTACTTCTCCATATTTGTCTACCTGAGCTTTTATGAAGGTATTAGCGGGTTTAATTTTTAATCTGTCAGTACACCATCTAAAACTTTGCTGTGGAGCAGGATAGCCTTTCCCAATTAAATTAACCCAAAAACTATCTTCTGTTGCTGGCTTGATTATGTGTGATGATACTGGTAACTTATTTTTTTTTGCAAACTCTTCTATTTTTCTTATATTATCATGTACATAAGTTTCTATCATTGGATTTTCAACCATAGTATCAGAACTAATTACGAAAATATGCTTGTGTCTTTTTTCTTCAGGTAGTCTTATTAAAGCCTGTAAAATAAGGTCAGTAATGACTGTAGAGTCTTTTCCTCCACTATATCCTATCACCCAAGGCTTATCATCATAGAGGTATATATCCTGTATAAATTGGTATCTTTCCTCGATTGTTTTCTCTATTTTTTCTTCTAGAAATACGTTATTTGCCACTGTTAAAAAACTCCTTTTCAAATTCAATTTCATTTTGGTTAATAGGTAATTCTAATTTCTTTTTAATTAAAATTGAAGTCATTTTAACTGATTTAGTATTCTTAACTATTCGTCCACTTGGTGAGATTATAACATTTAACCATTCAATATTTTCCCTATGCCAATCAACGTTCTTTAAGTTTTTAAATAGTTTATTAAAATCTTTTTTATCCTCTTTCAAAAATTCATTTCCAATTATAGCTATAGCTTCTAAACAAATACCATATGTAATTACAAAAGATTTTCTAAGTTCTGTAGCATTAATTTTTTTATCTACCAAAAGTTTAAACTCCGGAATTATCTTAAATAAACTTTCCCAAAATTTACAAACGATATCCTCTTCTATCTTAATACCGTTGGTAAGTATTCTATTCGCTTGATATATATTGCTTAAAATAAAAGCCTTAGATGAGTATTTGGCAAGAGATGTGTTTTCTTTATCTGTATAATATTTTAATAATTCTACTTTATCCACAGTATTCTTTGTAAGTATTGCCAATTCATCCCTAGAATCATATAAAATTCCTATAGATTTTGATGGATTTATTGCATATCTATTCAAATCTGCAAACATTTGTTGAGACCTTTCAAGATTTGTATCTTTAAATAAAACTACTGAAATAACTTCATCTTTCAATTTTTCATTTTTTTCTAAAGCATACTCTATTGCGGCTCTTCTATGTTGCCCATCATTTATTAAAAATTTTGCTTCTAAAGAGATATTTAAATACCCTATATCTTTCCCGTCCAAAGAATCAAATTCCATATCTCCATCAACCGATGCAGTTAAGGAAGAAAATACGTACGTATTAGGATTGTTAAGTATATAATCTCCTATTTCAGGCACTCTTACTTGGTTAAGGTTTCTTTGTGCCCTATATTCTGCTGGTAATTCATCATCATTATAGATAAATATTTTATTTATTATCTTTAAAGGAATCATAGTAGTATAAAACTCTCTATTAGCTTGTATCCCTCTAATTGCAGGGAATTTATATGAAAACTCCAAAATACTCACCTCTTATTTTTTACGTACGTAAAGTATATCATGAAAGTTAGATAAAAAAAAGCAGAATTTTCTGCTTTTTAATAAGTTATATAAAATTTACAGCCGTCAGAAATATTTTCTAAATTATCAACGACAATATTAACATCTGACTCTTTTATTATTTGATACTCAATATGCTCTGTAAACTTGTTAAGAATTTTATCATATTCATCTATCTTAACTATTTTTTTTTTATATATTACATCCTCTTTTTTTACAAACATGTAATCATTTTTTTTAAATTTTCCTTCTCTTAAATTAGAAAATTCAATTGTTTTTTTGTTAATTAATACTCTCTCAACACATTTTTTCTCTATTAAGCAAAGTTCTTTAATCTTCACTTTATAATTCAACATTTTCTCTGATAAATCTTGATTCAATACTGTATAAGTTCCTTCAACTAAAAGTTCTAATGTAAAAATAATATCATTTAATCTATTCTTACCGAGAATATCTCTAAGAAATATATTGTGAGCAATTCCATTTCTAAGTATAGATAATCTATCCAATTCAAAAAATATACTTTCTAGTTTTTTATCTTTAAATTTATCACTAAAGTTAGAATACTCAACCTTATAGTAATCACTTATCTTTTCTATAATATTTTTGTTTTTCTTAATTTTTACAGAAAAATCCTCTAACCCTAAATCAATAAAAATTGATTTAAGATTTCCTATTCTATAATTAGCACTTCTATCCATCAATGCTTCAATATTTAATTTATATTCTTTATTTATTGAGCAAGAATATAAATTATGAATTATATTTTCTTCTTTCGCTCGGTCTCTATCCACAGACTTTCGTGAGGAAATTTTATTAAGATATTCTATTGACAATTTTGTATGATTTTTAATGACTTTCTCTGGAATATCTGTGAACTTCTTATATATGTTATTCAATCCAATCAGGTATTCTTCAATAAAATTATCTATTGTAGATTCAAAAAGACTAGACATCGAAATAATTGTACTTCTGTAAGTATTTTTTCTTCTTTCTATTTTACTAATCTTTTCCAGTCCTAGCTTATCAAATAAATCATCTCTTAATAATTCATTAAATAGCATATTTGCTTTTATTAAACTTATTTCATGTTTAAATTTCTCAAATATATTTTCTAAATTATTTTTATACATTAGTTTTTTCTCCGTATTTTTTTTGCAAAATTTCTTCTAAAATTCCCTCTATTTTTTTCACTTCATTGTTTATATCTTTTAATTTTGGAGAAAGGTCTGAAAATATTTTTTCTTGACTCATTTTCGCCTTTAACTCTTCTCTCACTTCAATTACTTTTATTTTATTTTCTAAATACTTTGAAAACAAAATAATATATGCATCGTATTTCATTAGGGTTAATTTTTTTCCAAAAGCTTCTACACCAAAAATTTCTGTAATAAATTCCATTAAATTAGTAAACAAATTCTTTTTTTCTTTTAAGTTTTCTTTGGTAGTATTTCTATTTTCTTCCATATGTTTATTCATCTTATTAGGAGTATTTGAATTTTCAGTTATCAAGGTAAAACATCTTAACACTAATTCTTCACTTTTATAACTTTTTTTTTCCTTGTCAGTTATATTTATTAAGGATGTAAATATTTCTTCTTTTGCTAATTCCTTTAACATTTCATTGTATTCTCCCGCATATATTGCATTTCTTATTTCCTGTTTTTCTAATTTTACTCCACCAGTATTTAGTCTTCCAAATAAAGTCCCCTTAAACCCTTTATTTTCTCCATCATCAATTATTTTTATAATTGAAATTTTTTGTGAACTAATACTACGTTTAATAATTTCTGGAAGGTCTTTGTAATGGAAATCCGTAAGTTCATTATCCCATACTTCCAAATTAAAAAGTTTAAACTCATTTTTAAAAAATTTCTGAATAGCATTTATTCTCTGTAATCCGTCTACAATTTCATATTTTTCTTCAGATGTTTCATATAAAAAAATTGAAGGTAACGGTAAATTCATTATAAGAGACTCAATAAGTAATGAATTATCGCTATCAGACCATTTTATATTTCTTTGATACTCTGGCTTAATATATATTGGTTCAACAAATTTGGTTGCTATATCCTCAACTGTAACCAAATCCATTTCAATAATACTATGTTTCACTTCTTCTTTAAATTTCTTCTCAATTTCATCTAATTCCATATTAATTTTCCTTTTCATATTTTTTTACTTAATCAATTCCCAAAATGCATAATCTTTAATATATTTAACTCCTGAGTTCCCCGCTTTAACTAAACTATAATGTTTTTCAAGCTCCGTTATTTTACCTATTAATTCATCTTCTTCCGCTTTGCTATTTGTTGCAAATATACTTTTAACTTCTTTGTTTGTTATCTTAGCAACTTTATGAACTATCCAACTTTCAATATAATCAGAATATTCATTTTCTCCTGTATTGAAATGACTTAAAAACTGAGTTGACAAAATTGTCCCCACTCCATATTTTCTGCCTTCTTTCAATATTTTTTTAATAGATGTAAAATTCTGACTTAAAAAATTATCTGCTTCATCCACAAGAATCATTCTTCTTATTTCTCTTAATTGATTTTTTACCTGACTATGACCTTCTGCTTGCATTTGTGAATAGAATAAATCAAGCGTTGTTCCTACAACAAGATTTTGAAAATCACTGTTATATCCATCCAAATTTATTACTATGACACCATTTAGTAAATCATACAAGGAGCCAGTTTTTTTTGCATCTTCTTCAAAAATCTTGAATTTATTAAATACATCCATCGCAGCAAATAAACTATCCTTTTTAGGGTCTATTTCTTCGATAAATGTATTGTAAACATCGGAAAAAGTAGGGGGTATTTTGTCCCATGTACTTTCATCATACTCATCAATTCCTTTTAAGTTATATGCTCTTACAATGATTTCTTGTAAATTGTGTTCTTGAACTTGCCCTAATCTAAAAGTCTTGGTAATAGTCTCTTTCAATAAGTTTGCTGTGTGAAGTGGCATTAATGGTCTTTTTGTTTGATTATTTAAATATAATGGATTATACGGCAACTTATAAGGTCTATACACTTTTGCATTAGTTAAATTCAAAAAATCTTGGTCTACATAGTCAGCATTGTAGTCAAAAATGAGAATTCCTATCTTTTCATTCCCTACATTATTTTTTCTATCCAAATACAGCTGTGTTATTAAAGATTTAGTAAACTGTGTTTTACCTGTTCCCATTGTTCCAATAATACCTGTGTTTGTATGAGATAGTTTATCTGTATTATTTGGATACCACAGTAATTCATCTCCAAAAACTTCTTTTCCAAATTTAATTTCAATTCCCTTTGATGATTTTGAAATAACTTCACTATTTTCCAGATTTTGATTTGTTTCATTTTCTACTACCATTATAGAATTTTCTGACTTATCTATTGCTTCAAAAGATGATTCTTTCATTTTTTCATCTTTCTCTACCAAATCAGATAAATTTAAAAATTTTTCTCTTATTTCTTTTATACTTTTCCCTAGTAATTGATATCCATCGTATTCTGGTAACTCTGCCAAAGTATAATTATCTTTCATTGGAGGAAATTCTCTAAAACTCTTATCTTTTTTAAATGAAACTATTCCAAATTTCCCATTTTGATGTACCTCTTCTTCAGAGTATTCATAGTTATCATTAAAGAGTCTATTTTTTATCTCTTGATTTAATAAACCATCCCATTTGTCTATTTCTCCAATGTTATATAACTTTAGCTTCTCTATATTTAAATACAAAACTTGAATTAAAAAATTTCTATAAAATTTATTTTTAAAACTACTCCCTTTAAAAATATCACTTATCGTTTCATAAGTTTTATTTCCCTGTTCTATAGCTTTATCTATAACTCCACTTTGATTTTTCCCTATCTTGACTTCAATTGGATGAATGTGTAATTTAGTGTTAAAACTAGTCCATTCAATTCCAATCATTAATAAATCATCCGACATTTTTCCCGTAATTCCTAAATTTTTTGCTGAAAAAACGCCATCTTTTTGACTTAATCCAGCACTTCCTGTAATTCTAAAAAGTTCCTCCAAAGATATAGGAACCCAAGTAATTTTTTTACTGCTTAACTTCGCTAATGATAAATTTACAGCAGATAATATACTAATTTTTTCTCTTTCAGCATCGTTATTACTCATACTAAGCTTTAATAACCAGTCTCCATTAATTGCATTAAAATAATTTATTAAAGTTTTTTCTAAGTTATCAAAATTTAAATCTTCACTTTTCAATTTCTTAGTAAGAAATTCTTTAATAATTATTTGATATAATTTCGATTTCTGAGTAACTGTTATAGCATCATATCCTGAACTATTAGTATATTGGTCACTGTAATGAATAATTAATAAGTCTGAATTTTCTTTCTGTTTGAAAAAATTGATATCAACTTTAGGTTTAACAAAAGTAACCCAATTAGATTTTTCATATATTTGTTTTAATTCTTTATTCTTCTCTTCAGAAATTGCTGTAACTATAACTTTATCAACTTCAAATGGGTCTTGTTTTTCTGATACTCTAGCCAACTCATTCAGTCTTTTACTTAATTTAATTAAAGGTAGTTTGTCAGGAGATTTAATCCCATTAATTCCAAATCCAGTTTTATAAGAATTTTCTATATACATTGGAACTAAATTTGATAAAACACCTTCCAATGATATCCCTGTATTTAATTTTTTTGAATCTTCATAAGTGTTTTCTATTACTGATTTATCCATGTCAAAAAAAGTTAAATGACTATATTCAATACTATTGATGTCTTTTTGATAATAACGAACTTTATTTCTATAAACATCTAAAAGTTCATCAGAAGTAATATCACTATCTTTTATTTCTATTTCCATTTGATTCTTTATTTCAATAGTCGAGTTGTATATACTTATTTCATCAAAAGCATTCATCTCTTTTTCTTTTGAATAGATATAAAATTCTATTGTCAATAATTCCTCAACTGATTTTTTTTTCAATTGATTCAAATAAAATAAAAATATTCCTTGTACAATCTCTTTGCAATCGCCCATATTAACAAGATTTATCTTTATAGGTGCATCTTTATTTGTTTTAAATAAGTAATTAAAATGTTCTATAAACTCTTCCAATTTAGTTTTAACAAGTTTTGAGACAAATTCTCTTGAACTATTGTATTTATTTAAGTCTTCAGCAATAAATATACTCCACTCCATAGCTGTGCTCTGTTCATATGCCCTATATAAAGTTGATTTGTCGTAATAAATGTAAGGCAGTAAATTATCTGACTTTAAATTTTTGCTTACATTTTCTGTTAGTCTTTCTTTATTAATCTGTTTTTCCAATTCCAATTGGTATCTAATATTTAGGGGAAACAATGGTGAATGAAATATCTCTCTATCTCCATCTAATTCCCTAATAACTCCTAACCTTATCAACGATTTTTCAACTTCTTTACCTAAAGAACCTAATTTCCCCAATTCATTATTGTATAATTCTAGATATTTTGTATATAGTTCTTTTAATTCCTCATCCATAAAACATAAGCTTGGTAGTGTATTCCTATCTAAAAAATAATTTACTAATAAATTAAAGTGATTTAACAATTCTTCTGATAAACTTAAATCTTTTTTTACATAACTATTATTACCTATTTTTTCTAAATACGGATATGATTCTTTTAATAGTTCTTCTTCCATTAAAAGAAATTTTTTAAATTCATTTTTAGCTAAATAATCTTTCCCCTCAAAATGAAGGTAATATTTATTATCTAACTCATTTAAACCTTTTTTTATAAAATTTGCTTCATATTCTCTTTTATAAGTCCATATCTCTAACCCAGAAAGTTCCTTAGCTCTATCAACTTCACCACTAAATACCAAATCAAGTTTTTCATTTTTATACAATAAGCTTAAATTTATTTCATCTTCAGTATCTATAAAATTTATATTATACCCTTCTTCATCAGTTATGTTTAAGGCTATATTCTTATCTAGGTCTATGTTTGTTATAGAGTCGCTATTTTTAATATTTATTCCTAATTGTGATGTTAGATTTTTTAATTCAATTTTCTCATTATTTTTTTTTAAATCTAAAAAATATTTTTCTTTTAATTCTTCAATAACACCGCTTGGAAAATTTAATAACCAAATATTGAATTCATAAGTTTCTTTATTATTTCCAAATCTAATTTTTCCAGCTTTCACCCCATCAAAGTTAGCAATTATTTCTACTTTAAGCTTTTTTCCTGATGGATTTATTTTTAAAAATTTTGCATTTGTATTTGTTTTTATGAAGTCTTGTTTTAAAAATTCTTCAAATTCAAATTCAAGGTTAATAGTATTAAACCTTTCGGGATTAAATACTAAAATATGTCTTTTTTTCTTTTGTGCTTTTGTTTCTCCCCCAGCTCTCTCCCAATAAATACATTTTTCTATTGATTCTTTCTTCTTACTTTCAATATAAGTTAAATTCTCTCCATTATTTTTTTTTGACGAAGAAATTCTTAAATCTTCAAAATCAATATTTAACTTCCAATCATCTTCTATTAATTTATCAACTATATCATCTGTAAATTTTTCTTGCATTTCATCTTTGAAATTTCCATATTGCCTACTTAAACTTATCACATTATAAAATTCAGAATTTTCTTTGATTCTGACATTTATGTCTTTTTTTTCAAAAGTTTCTAAATTTTTATCAAAAAATAATTCTAACTTTGGATAATCTTCTGGTTCTATTTGTCCTTTATCTATAATTTGAAGTATATTCTCATATTCAAAAATTGAAGTATTGTCCAAATGAGTATTTTCTACAAATTTATTTGATGTAAATTTTATTATTTCTTTTTCGTGTTTTTTAAAATCTAAAGTTTTTAATTCAATATCTTCTTTTATTGCCTGAATACACAGTGGCATTCCCTGTTTTGTTAAACTACTACTTCCGCCTGTAATACTATCTAGCGTTGAGGAATGTATAAAAACAATTCCTTTATTTTTAAAATTTTCATCCTTTGCATCTTTAATTAAATTTCTTAATGTCAAAAGGTAATCTTCTTTAACTCCATTAACAGTCGCCGCTATAATTAGTTCATTATTCCCAAACTTAAAAGATATTGTACTATAAACACCATAATTGAATATCTCATGGTTTATGTTTTTAAAAGCATTATAAACAAACTGAACTCTCTCTGAATTTTCTAAGGTAAGATTATAGCTTTCTCCAACTTCTAGCCCTTTATCTGTAAAATAGTTTAAAATTTTTGTAATTAAATAATCATAAAATTGATTTGACATAAATTGCATCCCCCGAATCTGATTTTTTATCTAAAAGATTTAACTTTTCATACATTTCTTTTAGACTTTCCCTAGAGTCTTTATCTAAGTAAACCCCTCTTATTTCAAATTCTGAAAACAAGTCTAATAATCTTATTTTTTCTTTATGCTTTATAACTAATTTAGTTAATAAAAAAATATAATCTTGATTTAAATTCAACATATATCCTAATGTTCCTCTTCTTTTTAAAAAATACCCTTTTGCAAATTCTGTATACCATTTTGTAAAGTCAGTATATGGTTTTTTTCTTGTACTATTCCTAAATTGAAAATCTATATTATTAAATAATTCCATTAACAATTCTTTAAGGGAAAGTTCTTCAAAATTACAATCTTGCCAATTAATATCTGATACAGATGTTCTATACCAAAGCAATATTTCTATAAGATTTTTTTTTGAAGCTTCAGGATTTTTCAACATTTTATCCAATAAATCATCAAAAGTAAAAACTTCATTTTTTTCAATAGAATAATTACTATTATTCAAAATTTCTAAAGAATGTACATGAGAAAATAAGTTTTCTGCTTGTTTTTCTAATGTTTTCCATCCTTTTCTAAATCCCAACCTAGTATGAGAGGTTTTTTCCCAACTCAAATTAAAATAAACTTCTTCCATTTCTTCATAATTTACATCAAAAAATTTATTCATTTTCAAAGCTAATTGAGATGTATATATGAAATAATAATATAATAGAGTTCTTTCAAACTCATCAACAAAAACATCAGAATTCTCTAATAAAAAGCTTAAATCTTCATTGAATACTTTCTTTAAAGTATTCAATTTTCCAAAATATGACGACTTAACTTTTTTATCTTTTAACTCTTCCAAAGAACTTAAAAGGATTTTAGTAAAAATATCCTCTTCTTTATTTTTATCTTCATATAATTTTTTAATTTTCTGTTTATTATCATCATCTAATAAAACGTCTACTAAATAAAAAGCTATTTCTTTTGTTTTACTTTCTTTTAATCTAAAAACCAACTTAGGATGCACAAAAAGAAGACTTTCTTCATGAAAAAATATCTCTGAAAAAAAATCTCTTAAATATATTTCTCTTTCTAAAGGAATGCTTTGAATCCTTGCAAGCATTTTTTCTATGGTTTTTTCTTTTTCATTGGTTTCTTGCTGTGTTTTTTCAATCACTATTCTTGAAAAATCACTTATTATCCCTTCAAAATCTCCTTCAAACAAAAGGTTAAACTTATTATTAAACTTTGTATCAAAAGGAAATAATTTTATGTTTTGAGGTCGATTATGAGTAAGTTTTATTCCTTCGTCCTTTTCTTCTTTAAAACCATATTGTTTTTTTATATTTTCCAAATATATTATATAATCCATATCTTCACTCCGCATAAACAAAATCACCAAATTCATCTATTTTTATTCTAAATTTTATTTTCTTCACTTTATCAACAACTTCTAATTCATTTTCTTTATTTCCATACAAACTAATCTTTTTTACTATATTCTCAAATTTCACAAAATCATTTCTATCTTTTTTATTCAATTGATAACCCTCGTTTATTTTCATTAAAAGTTCATACAAAAAATAATCTAATTCTATTTCAATAAACTCATTTTTTATTTTGTACCTTAATTTTATAAATGGTAAAAATTTATTTAATTCTCCTAAAATATAATCTTCTTTTATTGGTTCTGGTTTAATTTCAATTTTTTGATTTATTCTATACTTTAATTGTCTCTTTCCAACAAATATATTAATTTTATCATCGCCTTTGTTTTCTCCGTTCCAATGATGTATACCCTTTTTTACTTTTATGTACAAGACTTTTGTCTCAGCAACTCTATTAGAATTAAAAAAATACAAATTTTTTATAAAATCATTGTAACAATCATCTTTAAGAGGCTTCAACATTTTTATTTCCCTAATTAAATACTTGATTAAAGAAAACTTTGATTCATCATCGCTAGCAATAATTCTTTTTATAAAATTGTCAGGATTGTAATCCTTAAAATTTTCTAAAGTTAATTTAATATTTTGTGAGGTATGAAATTTAATCATAAGGTCATCTATGTTTTCTTCTCTATGCCTTAAAGGGTCTAATAATTCTAATTTTTCAAAAATTTT
>JAFGUR010000105.1 GCA_016938425.1 Fusobacteriaceae bacterium | reverse complement strand
ATTTTTATTGGTTTTAATGAGACTTAGGCTTTTAAGTCTTTAGTCGAATTATGGAGTGGCGAGGATACTTCCTTGCGGTTGGTTCAGCCTCTGTCCCGATTCTTCTTCTCTTTTCCAAACGAAGGTGGGGGGATTATAAAATAAAGGTGTTGAAGTTTTGCAACAAACTAAAGATTAGATTATTAATGGAGAGTGAAAAATGGATTTGTTTAGAATAGGTAAAATTTCTGGAACACATCATTTAAAAGGAACAGTGAAAGTAACTAGTAATTTTGCAGATGAAGAAATTTTAAAAGGGAACAAGGGAATAATAGAATTCCCAAATGGGAGTAAAAAATTATTAACAATAATAGAAGTTAAGAGAATAAACGGGAAAATATTGACTATTGATTTTGAAGAAATAGTAACTAAATCTGAAGGGCAATCTTTGCAAAATGGAGTTTTATTTGTAAGAAGAGATTTGCTTGGAGAAATTAGTGAAGACGAATTTTATAATGAAGATTTAATAGATTTTGAAGTAATAAATAGTGATGATGAAATCTTAGGATTGTTAATTGACATAATGGAAACAGGGGCACATGATATTTACATTGTAGGTGAAGATGAAATTATGATACCTAATGTAGATGAATATGTTAAAAAAATTGATTTTGAAAACAAGAAAATTTATGTTGATGTTCCTCAAGATTTAATAGATTTGAATAAATAAGAGGTTTATTATGAAAATAAATATTTTAACACTTTTTCCAGAAATGTATAAAGGATTTTTAGGGGAAAGTATAATTAAGCGTGGTATTGAAAAAGAATTGTTGGAAGTAAACCTTATAGATATTAGAGATTTTGCTTTTGATAAACATAAAATGGTTGATGATACTCCCTTTGGAGGAGGAGGAGGAATGCTCCTTAAACCAGAACCACTTTTTAGAGCATTAAGAAGTATAGAAAAAAGAGGATTAACTATTTATACATCGCCTCAAGGAGAAACTTTAAACCAAGATATAGTAAAAAAATTGGCAAAAGAAGCAGAAATTACTATAATAGCAGGACATTATGAAGGAATAGATGAAAGAGTTATAGAAGAGTTTGTAGATATGGAAATATCAATAGGTGACTATGTTCTAACAGGAGGAGAGTTGCCTAGTATGGTTATGATAGATTCCATATCTAGAATGATTCCTAATGTACTTGGTAATGAGGATTCTTTTATAAATGATTCTTTTTATAATGGACTTTTAGATTGCCCCCATTATACAAGACCAGCAGAGTTTGAGGGGAAAAAAGTTCCAGAAGTTTTATTATCGGGTCATCATAAAAATATTGAAATTTGGAGAAAAAAAGAAAGTTTAAAAAGAACATATTTAAGAAGGCCAGATTTATTTGAAAGTAAAAAGTTAGAGAAACAGGAAGAGAAAATTTTTAATGAAATGTTAAAGGAGCTAAAAAATGAGAAATAATTTATTTGTATCATTAGTACATTATCCAGTTTACAATAAAAATGAGGAAATAGTTGCAACATCAGTAACTAATTTTGATATACACGATATTTCTAGAACTTCAAAAACTTATGGGGTAGAAGGATACTATATTGTTACTCCTGTAGATGCTCAACAAGAATTAACAAAAAGAATAATAGGGTACTGGCAAGATGGGTTTGGAGGAGCTTACAATAAAGATAGAGAAGAGGCTTTCTCGACAACTTATATAGTGGACACAATTGAAGATGCCATGAAAGATATAGAGGAAAAAACAGGAAAAAAACCTCTTATTATAACAACGTCAGCAAAAATTTTTCCAAATAGTATAAGTTATAAAGAATTAAGTGATAAGATATTTAATGATGATAATGTTTATTTATTATTATTTGGAACAGGCTATGGATTAATACAAGAAGTAATGGATATGTCAACTTATATATTAGAGCCAATAAGAGGAAATGCTGTATATAATCATTTATCAGTTCGTTCAGCAGTATCAATAATTTTAGATAGGTTATTAGGAGAAAAATAATGTCTAAAGAAATGGAATTGGCTTTAAAAGCAGGACTTTCTGTGGGGATAACATTATTTATTGGGAAAATTTTTAAGATTGATTCGCTATTCTATGCTTCAATAGCTGCGGCAATTTGTTCTCAAGTAGAATATAAGAAAAGTTTTGATGCGGGATTAGGTAGAATTTTAGGAACAATTGTTGGAGCGCTTATAGGATGTACATTTTTCTATTTATTGCCTAAAAATGAATTTTTTATGGGGGTAGGTGTTTTCTTAATATTTTATTTGACTAATAAATATGTTAAGTTTTCGCAAGCAGCAATAGGAAGTGTAGTTTTTCTTGGAATATTGTTAGGAATTCAACCTCAAAAAACTCCAGTAGGATATTTTGTCCATAGAGTCTTAGATACATCTATAGGAGTGGTTGTAGCCCTAGTAATTTCTAATGCTCCATTCACAAAAACCATTGAAAAATAAAAGTTCTTGACTAACAATCGAAATCATGATATAATATTGCATAAAATTTTAAAAAGAGGTGATATTATTAAGAGGATTTCGACAGTCGTTTTCTTTATATTTGTTGGGGTATTTATTGCTAAAACTAAAGATAGTATTTTTGAAATGGATATACCAAGTACAGCTGATATAGGAATTGTAAGAAAAGATTCTGAAAATACAAAAAAAGATGTACAAGATAATTTAAAGAATAGTGAAGAAGAAGTTTACTCTGAAGATAGTTATGAAGAGTATGGAACAGATGAAGGAAAAGTCACAGTAGTTTCAGAAGACTTATCATCAATGGCAAGAAAATTAAAAAGTTATGGATTAAACTCTGGAAAGTCAGCAGATAATTCGACTAAAACAACCAAAACATCTAGTGGCAGTGTACCAAGTTCATGGCTAAAAAAATATGATTCTGTTATAGCATCATATTATGGAGAATATTTTCATGGAAGACTAACAGCAAATGGAGAAATATATAATATGAACGCTTTAACTGCTGCTCATAAAACATTACCTTTAGGATCAGTTGTTAAGGTAACAAATGTTGTAAATAATAAATCGGTTATAGTTACAATAAATGATAGAGGACCTTATATTGAAGGAAGAGAAATAGATTTAAGTAAGGGGTCTTTTAGTGAAATTGGAGATATTAATAAAGGTTTAATGACTGTTAATATTGAAGTATTGTCAATTGGAGATAACAAATATAAAAAACAGAAATAGAAAAACGAAAAATAGAGATACCTTAGTTGTCTCTATTTTTTTATAAAAAATTTTGAATTTTAATGTGATAAATACTAGGAATATATAGAAGTTTTTTGATTATGGATTAAAAATAACAATAAAAATATTAATTTGTTAATGAAACTCCTACATAAAAAATATAATGTTAGTTCTTGAAACACTGTAAATATTAGGTTTTTGATTAGAAATATCGAACAAATAAATTAATTAATTGTTATCTAAACTTAAACGTAAAATTTTGTTACAATTACTTATGAACAAAAGGGAGTGATAATAATGAAAAAAGTACTAACAATAATGTTATTAGGATTAGGAATATTAGCATGTTCTAAAGAAGGAAAAAATAAAAGTGAAACAACAGCTAAAACAGAAGAAATAAAAAAAGTTGGAATAACCCAATTTATAGAACATCCAGCATTGGATGCTTCAAAGGAAGGATTTATAAAAGCTTTATCAGATAATGGATATATAGATGGTCAAAATATTGAAATTGATTTTCAAAATTCCCAAGGAGATCAAAATATTGCACAAACAATAGCTCAAGAGTTTGTGACAGAAAAAAAAGATTTAATATTAGCAATTGCAACGCCATCGGCTCAAGCAACTTATAATATAACTAAAGATATTCCAATACTTATCACAGCAGTAACTGATCCAATTGAAGCAGGTTTAGTAAAATCATTAGAAAAGCCTGAAACAAATGTAACAGGAACTAGCGATGCAACACCTATAGATAAGCAGTTTAAATTATTAAAAGAACTTTTGCCTGCAAGTAAAAAGGTAGGAATAGTATATAATACATCTGAATTAAATTCAGAAGTACAGGTAGCACAGGCAAAAGTTATAGCTGAAAAATATGGTTTAGAGATAGTGACAAAAGGAGTTACTCAAGTTAATGAGTTAGCTCAAGCTTTAGATAGTTTATTGCCAAATGTAGATGTTTTATATACACCAACAGATAATTTGGTAGTTTCAGCAACACCATTAGTAGTAAAAAAAGCATTAGACAATAAAAAACCTGTAATTGGTTGTATAGAGGATCAAGTTAACCAAGGTGCATTAGCAACAGAAACAATTGATTACTATAAATTAGGATATCAAACAGGAGAAGTTGCAGTTAAAATATTGAAAGGTGAAAAACCAAATAATATTCCTGTAAAAACATTAGAAAATACAGATTTAATGATTAATAAAAAAACAGCAGCAAGTTTAGGAATTACAATACCTGAAGAAATTTTGAAAGGTGCTAAAAAAGTTATTGAATAATTGAAAGCCATCCTTATATGGGATGGTTTTTTAATTATTAGTTTGAATTTTTTGCTTATATGAGATATATTAAACAAAAGATTTATAGGATGTAGAAAGGATGAAAATGACTACTCAAAAATTAAGATATATAATTGAAGTTGTAAATAAAGGCTCTATAAGTGAGGCATCTAAAGTGCTATTTATTTCTCAACCTAGTTTGTCAAATTCAATAAAAGAGGTAGAAGAACAACTTGGATTTGATATTTTTATTAGAACAAATAAAGGAGTTGTACTATCTCAAGAAGGAGCAGAGTTTTTAGGGTATGCAAGGCAGGTTGTGGAACAAGAAGATTTATTAAGAGAAAGATATTTAAAGATTAAACCATATAGGCAATTATTTTCTATATCAACTCAACACTATGCTTTTGTAGTTAGAGCTTTTGTAAATTTTGTAAAAAAATATGGGCAAGATGAATATGAATTTGTATTTAAAGACACAAGGACCTATGAAATTTTGGATGATGTAAAAACATTGAGAAGTGAAATTGGAGTTATTTATTTTAATAATTTTAATGAGAAAATCTTGAGAAATTTCATAGAACAACATGGCCTTGTTTTTAATCCACTTTTTGTTGCAAAACCACATATTTTTATTGGTGCTAATAATCCATTAGCTAAAAAATCAAAAGTTTACTTGGAAGATTTAGAAGAATATACATGTTTAAGTTATGAACAAGGTGAAAATAATTCATTTTATTATTCTGAAGAAATTTTAAGTACACTTGTTCATAAAAAAAATATAAAAGTTTCAGATAGAGCAACTATCTTTAATCTAATGATTGGATTAAATGCATATACTATTAGTACAGGAGTTATAAATCCAGACTTAAATGGGGAAGGAATTGTTGCTATTCCTCTTGAGGTTGATGAAACTATTACTGTAGGTTGGATAGCGCATAAAAAAATTACACTTTCAAAATTGGCTAAAAATTTTATTAAAGAATTAATAGAATGTGTAAATGAGTATAGTTAAAAGCTATGTCTAACAGTTGATATAAAGAATTATACTATACCTATGTTTTGTGTTATATTACTTTAAAGAAAACTTAGTATAATAAAAATTAAGTATTTGGAGGGAATAACATGAAAACAAATATAATTGGATATCCTAGAATAGGAGAAAAAAGAGAATTAAA
This sequence comes from Fusobacteriaceae bacterium, assembly GCA_016938425.1. Taxonomy (GTDB): domain Bacteria; phylum Fusobacteriota; class Fusobacteriia; order Fusobacteriales; family Fusobacteriaceae; genus JAFGUR01. Next base: position 20,035 of record JAFGUR010000105.1, on the reverse strand, counting down.
GAAATTAATTGAAAATTATTTTAAAAATGACATTTCGAAAGAAATTTTATTAGAAGAGTCAAAATCACTTAGAATAGCTCATTGGAACTCACAAAAGGAAAATGGGATTGATTATATAAGCTCTAACGATTTTTCTTTTTATGATACATTTTTAGATACAGCAATTTTGTTTGGTGCATACTCCAAAGAATATAAAGAATTGGAGCTAGATTTATTAGATACTTATTTTGCTTTAGCAAAGGGATTTCAAAGTAATGAAAAAAGTATTAAAGCACTTCCAATGAAAAAATGGTTTAATACAAATTATCATTATTTGGTTCCAGAAATAAATGAAGAAACCATTTTCGAATTAAATTTAGATAAAATTACTAGTGAGTTTATTGAAGCTAAAAATATAGGAATAATAACAAAACCAGTTATTATAGGACCTTTAACATTTCTAAAATTGTCTAATATAAAAGGGGATTATAAAGATTATCTAAAAAAATTGTTGCCTTTATATGAGGAACTTTTAACAAAACTTAAAGATATAGGAGTAGAATTTGTACAAATAGATGAGCCAATTTTGGTTACAGATTTAAAAGAAGAGGATGTAAGGACTTTTAAAAATATTTATTCTAAGTTATTAGGAACAAACATAAAATTAATATTACAAACTTATTTTGGTCATATAGAAGATGCTTATAATGAGGTTTTGAGTTTAGATTTTTATGGATTAGGTTTGGATTTGGTAGAAGGAGTTAAAAATATTGAATTCGTAGAAAAATATGGCTGGAATGATAATACTATTTTTTTTGCTGGAGTAATTAGTGGAAAAAATATATGGAAATCTAACTATGCTGAAGTTCTAGGTAAACTTAATAGAGTTAAAAAAATTATTAGTGAGGATAAAATTGTCTTAGGAACTTCTTGTTCATTATTACATGTTCCCTATTCATTAGAAAATGAAATTAAACTAGAGGAAAAATTTAAAGAACAACTAGCTTTTGCTAAAGAAAAGTTAATAGAATTGAAAGAATTGAAAGAAATTCTAGAAGTTAATAATGTACAAAGTTCATCACTTTATGTAAAAAATATTGGGGTAATAAGAAAAAAAATTGAAATAGAAGATTTCTATTTTAAAGATATAAATGATAAAATAAGTAAATTGAAAGAAGAGGATTTTGAAAGAAAAGAGAGTTTTAAAGAAAGAATAAAAATTCAAAATGAAAAGTTTAATTTACCTATTTTACCAACAACTACAATTGGTTCTTTTCCTCAAACTAATGAAATTAGAAGAATAAGAAGTCAATATAAAAAAGGAATTATTAGTGAAACTGAATATGAAAGTTTTATAAAAAAGAAAATGGAAGAAGTTATTCAATTACAGGAAAATATTGGATTAGATGTTCTTGTACATGGAGAATTTGAGAGAAATGACATGGTAGAGTATTTTGGAGAACATTTAAAAGGATTTTTATTTACAGAAAATGGTTGGGTTCAATCTTATGGACATAGATGTGTAAAACCACCAATAATATTTGGAGATGTGAAAAGAGAATCAAGTATAACTGTTAAATGGAGTACTTTTGCAAATTCAAAAACTAAAAAATATATGAAAGGAATGCTTACTGGACCAATAACTATTCAAAATTGGTCTTTTGTAAGAGAGGATATCTCATTAAAGGAAATTGCTTATCAGATTGCTTTAGCTATTGCAGAAGAGGTAGAAGAACTTGAGAGAAATAATATAGAAATTATTCAGATTGACGAGGCAGCTTTAAGAGAAAAAATACCTTTAAGAGTATCAGAAAGAAAAGATTACTTGGATTGGGCTGTTAAGGCTTTTAGGCTTACAAATTCAAAAGTAAAAGCCTCTACCCAAATTCATACACATATGTGTTATTCTGAGTTTAAGGATATAATTGAGTCAATAAAAGAATTGGATGCAGATGTTATAACAATAGAATCAGCTAAATCAGATTTAGAGATGTTAGATGTATTAAAATGTTCTTGTTATGATAAAGAAGTAGGCCCTGGAATTTATGACATACATTCTCACAGAGTACCTAGCGTAGAGGAGTTTAAAAATAATATTTTATCTATAATAAATAAATTACCAGATAATAATATTTGGATAAATCCTGACTGTGGATTGAAAACTCGTGGAGAGTATGAAACTATTTTATCACTTAAAAATATGGTAACTGCTACGAAAGAAATAAGAGAAAAATTTATTAAAGCCTAAAAAAGCTTGGACAATTTTGTCCAAGCTTTTCTGTTAATTATTAATTATATACCCATAGTCATATTCTTCTACCTTTGTTTGATTTCCTTTTTCATCATAATAGAATTGTTTACCGTTTAAATATCCTTCTGCATAATTCCACTTAGTTTTTAAAGTACCATCTTCATAATATTCTTTTAATTCTCCTTCATAATAGTCAGTTAAAGAACTTACATAACCTTCCATTTTTAATTTTCCACTAGGATAATAGAATTTTGTATATCCTTTGTATCCATCATATACAATTTCTTCTTTAACTTTTCCATCTTCTGTGTAATATATAGCTTTCCCTGATTTAATCCATCCATCTTTATCTGTGTATTTACCTTCAAAAGTAGATTCAACAGTTTTTTTATTATAATCAAAATATGAAATTGCTTTATATGCATTATTTTTATATTCATAGACATATTTTAAAATACCATTTTCATCATAGTAATGAGCAGTTCCATCTAATAAATCATCTTTATAAGAGCCGTGGAATTTCCACCCATCTTCATAGAAAATTTCACTCATACCATTTCTTTTATTATTTTCATAATTATCTGTACTTGTTAAAACACCACTTAAGAAGTTTAGACTTCCAAATTTATATAGTTTATAAGAAGATTCAGAAGAACCATACACCTTAGCTTCAGTCATAAATCCACCATTAAATTTGAAATCTGCAATTTTTAATCCATTTTTATAAGAAGTTGCAGAATCAACAACTCCATCTTTTTCAGAAATTACTGTACCTGTTAAATTCTTATTATTTATTGTAGCTTTACCATCTTTTAAAGTAATTTTATCTTGCTTATAAAATTTCATATCAAAATATGGTTTAAATACAGATTGCCCAACATTTCCAGTAACAGCAACTCCATCAGCAAAAACTTTATCTTGTAATATATAATTTACATCCATATATTTCATTTTACCATGGGCAATTCCATAGTTAAAATCACCTTGGTAATCTAAATCTTCATAGTATTCAGCTTTTGAATATCCTGTTCTTAGTCCTTTTAAATAATTACTTTCTGATTTGATTCCATAGCTATCTGTATATAAAACTTTTCCAGTAACTAGTCCATTTTCATCAAAATTATATTCTCCAATAACTTCTCTATTACTATTTAAGATTTTTTCTGATAGTTTAACTCCATTTTTATAGGTTGTATAGTAACTAAGACCATCTTTTTCTTTTAACATAATCCCTGTAATAACATTTTCTGTAGACAAATTATAAGCTTTGCCATCTTTAACGAAAATTTCACTTTCTTTAATTACATTACTATTTGCTGCTAAAACTAAAGAACTTAAAGCTAAAAAACTAACTATTTTCTTTTTCATGTTTTTCCTCCGTATAATAATATTTATTTTAAGTTACTAAAAAATTATTTAATCTTTTAAATTGTCAATTTTAATTAGTTGGCCATTATCATATATCTTCTTCACGGCTAAATCATTATAGATATCGTAAAATTCAGCTTCTCCATGAAGAGTTCCATTAAGATAACTGTAAACTATTTTCAAATTTCCTTTTTCATCATATTCTTTAACTTTATCGGTATATATAACTTTATTAATTTTATAGTCATAATCTACAGAGCCTACTTGAAACAGAATTCCTTTTTCAGTATATATTTCAATTGTCCCTTTATTATTATCATCTAAGTTAATAATAGCACTTTTTATTCCATTAGGATAATAAAAAATTTGTTCTTTATACCAATTAAACTCATTGTTTTTTTTATAAATAGTTGATGAATATTTAATATTTCCTTTAGGGTAATATGTTACTACTTTGATATCATTATCATTATAAGAAACAGTCTTTTCCAAAATTCCTTCTTCTGTATAATAATTCCATAAGCCCACTTTAATTTTTTGATTGTTGATAAAAGAATAATTTCCTTCAAAGTTTACTATTGATTTTTTATTGGGATAATAACCAGTAATACTTAAATTATTATTTGTTTTATTTTCAATTTCAATTAGATTCCCATCAATATCATATAAAATTTTCTGACCTTCCCATTGAAATCCATTATTTGAAGAAATAACATCACAGATTTCTTTGGTTTTATTAGAAGTTTTATCGTAATAAGTATGCTTTTTTATGGGCTTTTCGCTAAAGTCTAATTTGTATTCTAAAGTGTTATTGGCATAGTAATTCCAAAATCCAGTTTTAGTCCAAAGATTGTTTAAAAAAGTAAATTGACCTTCAACTTCAAGAATTCCTTTTTCTGAATAAAACTCACTTTTTTTAATATTATTTTTTATAGAATTTTTTTCTTGCAAATTTTTGTTTTTATAAAAAAAATATTCAAGAGTTTCATCTTTGTTTTTTTCAATTTTTGAAAATATCAAATCTTTAGAAAAATCATAATAAGTATAAACTATTTCTGAATTTTCTTTAGATAAAATAATTTTGATAATTTTATCTTTTTCTTTTTCAATTGAGCACGAGTAGGATTCATTAATTAATTTTTTTAAGTAATTTTTATTTTTTATAATTTCATTTTTATCCTTTATTTCTTCTATTTTTTGAGAATTAATATCGTTAAGATTAGTTTCTTCAGCAAAGGAATAGAATGACAATATTAGGATAACTAATAAATACTTTTTCTTCATTTTTCCCCCTTTCAGTATTTATACTATTCTACTACATTTTTTCATTTTTTTTAAGTCTATTTTTGAATTTTATTTAAAAATATCATATTCATTTGAATAGTTTCATAAATTAAAATAAGCCATAAGGCTTATTTTGCTAATCAATATATTTTACTTTATCAAATAATAAATCGTCTTTTGTTCTTTTAGGCTTTTCTTCGTCAGCATAACCTATGGCAATCATTGCTTCAACTTCCAGATTGTCCTCTTTTATATCTAATAATTTTTTTACATATTCATTTGTTGATTTTTCATCTTTTGTAACTCTATCTCTCAATTGTACCCAACAGCTTCCTAAATCCAGATTAGTAGCTAATAAGTGCATATATGTAAGGGCTATAGAAGTATCTTCTATCCAAGTTGTAGCATTTTTGTCACCGAAAACTACTATTACCAATGGAGCTTCTTCTACCAGTTGAGCCCCTGTATTTTTACTTTCAGCTAATTTTTTGATAATTTCTTTATTAGTAACAACTACAAAATGCCAAGGTTTTTTATTTCTTCCACTTGGAGATAATAATGTTCCTTCTATTATTTCGTTTATTTTTTCTTTTTCTACTCTAAGATTTTTAAATTTTCTAATACTCCTTCTTTTATAAAGTAAATCTAACATAAATCTCCTCCTTATATTGCATCTGTGTAATCAGCAAATTTAGTAAATTCATTTAAGAATGTTAATCTACAAGTACCTATTGGTCCATTTCTTTGTTTTCCAATTATTACTTCAGCTATTCCTTTAAATTCACTATCTTCATTATAGTATTCATCTCTATATAAGAAAACAACCATATCTGCATCTTGCTCAATTGCTCCAGAATCTCTTAAATCACTTAGCATAGGTCTTCTGTCGGCTCTTTGTTCAGGAGCCCTTGATAATTGAGATAAGGCTATAACAGGGACATTTAACTCTCTGGCAATTCCTTTTAGAGATCTTGATATGTCTGAAATCTCTTGCTGTCTATTATCTCCTTTTCCAACTCCTTTTATAAGTTGTAAATAGTCAATTAATATCATATCAAGTTTTCCAGAAGCTTTGACTCTTCTTGCCATAGCTCTTATTTCAAGTACAGTTACATTAGGAACGTCTGCAATTTGTATATTAGAATTAGCTAATTTCCCAGAAGCAATTCCAAGTTGTCCCCATTCATGTTCATCAATAAATCCATTTCTGATTTTATTTAAAGGAATTTTAGATTCTATAGCTAAAAGTCTTTGAAAAATTTGTGAATTAGACATTTCCAAAGAGAATACTAAAACACCTTTATTTTGTTTAACTGCAGCATTTAAAGCTAAGTTAAGAACAAAAGCAGTTTTTCCCATAGAAGGTCTTGCAGCAATAATTACCAAGTCTGAATCATGAAATCCAGAAGTCATCTGGTCAAAGGTTTTAAATCCAGAAGAAATACCAGTAGTAACACCTTTATTATGAACAACTTGTTCAAGCCTATCTAACTCAGGCTGAATTAATTCTTTAAGAGTTATAATTTCTTTATTTTCTTTACTTTCTCCTATTTTGAATATTAAAGACTCTGCTTTGTCAAGAATAGTGTCTACTTCTTCATAGCCATCTTGTGCAAGCTCTACAATTTGAGATCCAACATTAATTAATCCTCTAAGAACAGATTTTTCTTTTACAATTCTTGCGTAATTTGTTACATTGGCAGCAGTAGGAACACTTTCTATAATATCAAAGAGAATTTCATCTCCACCAATATCTTCATATTTATTTTTTCTTTTCAATTTATCTGTAATTACAATGGGATCAATTCCTAATCCTTGATTATAGCACTCTAACATAACTTCATATATATATTGATGTGCTAATTTATAAAAATCATTTATTTTAACTATTTCAATAATGTCTTCTAGTACATCTTGTTTTAAAAGTATTCCACCTAAAACAGATTTCTCTGCTTCATTACTAAAAGGAACAGTTTTTAACTTATCTAAACTCATGTTGCCTCCTAAAGCTAAGTCTATTCTATTAATAAATATTTTTAGAATAAAAATGCGAGAATATCTCGCATTCTATTCACCTGTAACAACAACTTTCAATGAAGCTTTTACATCTTGGTGTAATTTTATTTCAGCTATATGTGTTCCAATTGCTTTAAAATTCGCTTCTACTTTTTTCTTCTCAATTTTAATTTTAAAGACTTTTTCAATTTCATCAATTACTTCTTTAGAAGTAATTGCTCCAAAAACTTTACCATTAGCTCCAACCTTAACTTTTAAATTTATTTCTTTTGATTCTAAAAGTTTTTTGATTTCTTTAGATTCATCTTTTTTCTTTTCAGCTTCTTTTTCCTTTTTCTCTTTTTTAGCATCTAACTTCTTTATTTCTTCTTCAGTTGCAATAATTCCTTTTTTTTGTTTTAATATGAAATTTTTTGCATATCCTTCAGCAACTGAAACTAATTCACCTTTTCTTCCGTGTCCTGCCACATCTTCTGTTAATATTACTTGTAATTTTGACATTTTAGTCCTCCTTGTTTCTTGTAAAATATTTAAAACTCATTACTGCTCCCAAAACGAACATAAAAATTGGGAATTCAATATATAAAATTAAACATAATGCTCCAGATAAAAATTTCCTTTTAAAGAATTTTTTAAATATTAGATAAAGTTCTTTAATTCCGTACATGCCATAAACTTGTTGACTAATTAAAGATAGATTTTCCATGATTAAGTTTTTCTCTTGATAAAATTTTAAATAGAAAAAGCTAACTATGTATACAAAAGCAAATATGTAATGAAGTTCATTTTTATCCTTATCTTTTATGAATATAAGAGCAAAAAGGTTTTGCAAAAAAATAATCATAAAAAGACTAGCTCTTTTTGCAGATATAATAGTATTAATTAATTGATTTTTATCAATGGCTTCAAATTCCTTCCACTGTTTATTTACAGCTATTACAATTTGCTTATTTATACTATTATTAATCTCAATAAATTGACTTTTATCAAAATAATAAAATAATAAAAGTAAAATTAAACTAAATAATGTTGTAATCAAAGCTTTATCCCATTTTCCAATATTTATTTTCTCCATGGCAAAATAAGATATAATGATTGGAATGTAAATAATAGAAAAAATAATTATAGCAAATGAACTTTCCATTACAAAATAATTTATCAATAAACTGACTATTATTATTACTAAACCAACAAGTTTCCCTTTGCTTTTAATGTTTTTTATAATCAAATTTGGATATAAAAAACCGAAGTAAGGGGGTACAAAAGCTAATAATCCAAAAAGAATTATTAAAAAAATCTGTCCTAACATAACTTCTCCTAATTTATTTCTATTTTAAACTACTCGATTACTTAAATTTTAATTATTAAGCTTATAAATTTTTTTATAGTGGTAAACAGTAATTTTAGTAAAGAGTAATTTTATTTCTTCCATTATTTTTTGATCTATAAAGTGCTTCATCTGCAATTTTAATTATTGCTGAGCTATCATTATCTTTTATCATATTTACATTTGCTACTCCACCACTAATAGTAACTCTCATTTTTTGTCCCATATGTTCAAATATTTTATTTTCTATATTTGACCTAATTCTTTCAGCTATTAAAACGGCAGTTTCAGCATTTGTTCCAAGAAGCATAACACCAAATTCTTCTCCACCATATCTTGAAACAATATCTAACTTCCTAACAGAAGTTTTAATAATTTTAGCTACTTCTTTTAAAACATAGTCACCAACTAAATGACCATAATTATCATTAAACTTTTTAAAATGGTCAATATCTAAAATAATAAGTGAGAATTCTTGATTATTTTCACGATATTTTTTTATTTCAAGCTCAATTCTTTCTTTAAAATAAGTTTGTAAATATAGTTTGGTCATAGAATCTGTTATAGCCATTGTATATAGGTTTGTATTTTGAACGTTCATTGAAATTTGTTGTTTTAAAGTTTCTAAAAAAATCATTTCTAATTTTTGTCTTGATTTAAATGCAATTAATCCTAATACATTACCATTGTTTGTAAGTGGTAATATATAGGAAATAGATCTGTCTTCAATTCTATTAAGTTCTTCAAAAACTTTTTTATATACTCCAGTAAATCTTATACTATCTTCTGCAATTCCTACGATACCTTTGGATAAATAATCTAAATCAATTTTATCAAATTCAGATAAATCAATGCCAAAATAAATCTCTCTATCATCTAATTCTCTTTCAATAGTAAGTTGGTTGAGTTCAGAATCATATGAATAAGCTAAAACATTTGTAGATTTAAAATTTTCTATGATTAATTGTTTAATATGAGTATATAAGATTTTCATATCTAAAGTAGAACCTAATTTTACAGAAAACTCATTTATTAGTGATAAGCTTTTATTTTTTTCCATTAATTCTTGATTTTTAAGTTTTATCATATGATTTTTTATTACATTTTCAAGTATGACATCGACTTGACTTCTAATTATTCCTAAAAACTCGTCATCTACTTCAGTGTATTCTCCATAAGCTTTTTTTCCCAAAATTATAAAAATAGTCTCAAAACTTTCATTATTTCCTAAAAAAGAAAGGCAATATCCCTCTTCAAATTTACTAAAGACTTCTGGCAAAATTCCTTCCTCATTTAATTTTACAATTTCCATTATGGAAATTCCTTCTAAAAATTTCATATCTTTCTCTCTATTTAGTAAAAGAATTTCATCTCCAGCATTAAAACTTTCAGAATTTTTACTATCTAAAAAAACCAATCTTTTATCTTTTATTTCAAAACATAATCCATCCTTTACGAGGCTTACTTCAAATAACATATCAAGAATTAATTTTTTTAAACTATTGATATTTTTTTCTTTGGCTATTGATTTTGTAATTTGATGAATAGTTAAGAACTTAAAGCTTTTTTCACTATATTTACTTTCTAATACTTCATATTGCTCGCGTAAAATTTCATATTGGTTTTCCATGTTATACAACCTCATTTCAGAATTTTTAGTTATATTATTTCCCCATCAAAAAAATCTCTAACTTTATTTACTAGTTTATTATCTTCAAAGCTTTTATTATCATTATCGGCTTGCCCATTCAATTCATAAACTATTTTTAGTGAAACTCCAAAACTTTCATTAATTGTATTTTCTAATATTTCATTTATTTCCTTTTTTTCCATCATTTCTTTATGATATCCTAAATCTCTAGGAAAAACTACATAAAGTTTATCTTTTACAAGTCTTGAAATTTCTGCATCAAATAAAAAAACTTTTAATGCAATTTTTTTCTTACTTGCTTTTTGTTTTATTTCTTTCCATTTTTTCTTAATTTCATCTATAGAAATATTAATAGATACTTCTTCTATTTTATCTTCTTTTTTCTCAATTTGTTTTATAATTAAAGGTTGAGAGTGTTCTGCTTTAAAATTCATAATCTTATAAAGAATTAGATAACCCAACAATCTTTTATCTTCTTCATATTTAAATTTATTTATTACTTCAAAGATTTTTTCTATAATTGAAATTCCATGCTCCAATGAAAATAAAGAATTTACTAAAAGCTTTCCTTTTAGATAATAAGAAAAATCTCTTAAAAAATCTTCAACATCCATTCCAACTTCCCAAAGACTATCTAAAAATTCGATACCATCTTTTAAATCATTTTTATAAATGATTTCTTCAAACTCATTAAGTTTATGTTTTGGAATAACTCCTAAGGCTTTTTCAGTTTTTTCATAAGTAATTTCCTCCCCAAAATAATAAGAAATTACTTTTTCAAAAGTAGAAATACCATCTCTCATACTTCCACCAGATTTTTCATATATTAATTTTAAAGACTCTTTATCAATAGTAATGTTTTCTAATTCAGCAATTTCTAGGAGTCTCTTGGACATCTCTATCAAAGAAAAAAAGGTAAAATCATATCTCTGACATCTTGATATAATAGTATCTAAAATTTTATCTGGTTCAGTTGTTGCTAAAATGAACACAACATGAGAAGGAGGTTCTTCTAAAGTTTTTAACAAGGCATTGAAGGCTTCCTTAGTAAGCATATGAACTTCATCAATAATATAAACTTTTTTTCTTCCCTTAACAGGTTGATAATTTATTTTATCTTTTAAAGCTCTTATTTCATCAATTCCTCTATTAGATGCAGCATCAATTTCATTTAAATCAATAAAATTTCCTTTATCAATATCAAGACAATTTTGACATTTATTACAAGGATTATCAGTTACACCGTTTTCCATACAATTTAAACCTTTAGCAATAAGTCTTGCTGTTGTTGTTTTACCTACTCCTCTTGGACCTGCAAATAAGTAAGCATGAGAAATCCGATTTTCTTTTAAAGAATTTTTAATAGTTGTTATTATCTCTGTTTCTCCTGCAACTTCTTCAAAGCCTTTTGGCCTATACTTTCTATATAAAGTAATATGTTCCACTTATGTTCCTCCAAATTATTCTAATCCGAATGTGTTCATTTTAGTTCTAAGAGTAGTTCTTGTTATTCCTAAAAGTTCTGCACTTTCTACTTTTTTCCCATTTGTTTTTTCTAATACTTGTCTTATAAGTTCTCTTTCAACTCTTGAAATTAAATTATCATAGTAATTATTTTTATCAGTTTTTTCTAATATCTCAATTTCACCTTCTACCCAGTCAGCAAGAATCCAGTCATGGACTTGACCATATCTTTTTGAAATTTTTGTCCCGATTACTTGAGCAGGCAAATCTTCAACGAGTATATAATTTTCTCTTGAAAGGGCAAGTGAAGATTTAATAACACTTTTTAATTCTTTTATATTGTTTGGGAAGTGATATTTCATAATTTTACCTAATGCTAATTTATCGATACCTTGAATATTTAATTTTAAATATTCATTAAAATAATCTATAAAATAATTTACAAGTTCAGGAATATCATCTTTTCTCTCTCTTAAAGGTGGTAAATAAAGCATGCTATTTTTAACTTTTTCTAAAAGGCCTTCATAAATAAAATTTCCTTCAAGTAGTTCATCAAGATTTTTATTTGAAGAGAGAATAATGCGAACATCTTTAATTAAATTTTCTTTTCCATTAATTCTCGTAAAAATACCTGTTTCCAAAAAGTCTAATAATTTAATTTGAGTTTCAAGTTTTAAATTTTCAACTTTTTTTATAAGAATAGTTCCTTTATGAGCTTTTTCTAAGTAAGATTTTTTCAATTCTATTAAAATATTATTATGGTAAACTTCTTCTCCAAAAATAAGTTTATCTATAAAATCACTTATTTCTCCATTAATTACAAAAAATTCTCCATTTTCTTTTTTATTAAAATTATGAACAATTCTTGAAAAAAGTTCTTTACCAGTTCCACTTTCTCCTGAAACTAAAATAGGATTCATTGTTTTAGAAAAATATCCAATACTTTTATAAATTTGAATCATTTCTTTTGTACTACCAAGCATTATATCATATATTTTTTTAGTTTCGCTAGTGTTTCTTTGGATTTTTTTAAAATCTCTTTTAATAGTATAAAGAATTTTGTTCAAATCATAAGGTTTAAGAATGTAATCTTTGGCACCTGCCCAAATTGCTCCTGCAACAAGATTAATAGTTCCTTTTTCTCCTAAAACATATATTAAAGCTTGTGGAGATACAGTCTTAATTCTCTGAATAATTTCTACCATTAATTCCTCATTAATTTCAAAATTCCAGAAGAGAATTATGTCAGGTTTTTCTTCTCTTAAATAGTTTGAAATTTCGGAATAATTATAAATAAAGGTTATAGAATCTATAACCTTTATAATTTCTTTTTCTTCTCTTTTATTTGGTAATAAACCTAATATTTTCATAATAATAATCACCCTACATTATAAAGTTAATAGTAACACTAACAGTACCATTTATATAGTTGCCCTTGGTATCCTTTATTGTTGCACGCCAACTAGGAGAGACCTTGTTTACTGCATCTTTTAATTCTGAAGGCCCTTTTGTAGAGATAATACGACTTATATTATTTTTTACTTCTATCTTAACAACAACTGTACCTGTAACACCATTAGCTTTAGCGGATGCAGGATAAATAGGAGCTTTATACGGATTCAGAGTAACAGTTCCGCCTGTATTTGAAGTTACAGTGGGAGCTGAAATATTTGTAGCTAGTTGCTTGTTAGTACCATTTCCTGATTTTTTTAAAACTTCTTTTGTATTTGTATTGGAGCTACTGATAGTTTTCAATAAGTCTTTTTGAGTTGATACATTTTTTTCATTTGTACCACCAGTGCTTTTAGCAACCTCTACTTTTTTATTTTTTGCATTTTGAGAGGGAGTTGTTAATGTTTTGGGTTTATTGTTAACAACATTAGAATTTACCTTAGAGTCATTTTTTCTACTATTTTTAATATCTTTTTCAATTTTTTCAGATTTTTTTGCCTGCTCTTGTTCTATACTTTTAGATTCTTCTCCAACTTCTTTAATTTCTTTAGGTTCTTCTTTAATTTCATAATCAGTTTTTTTATCATTCCCAACAGCAACTAGAGAAGTACTTATAACTTTTATCTTAATCGGTTCCTTTTTAACATTTTCTTTAAAATTTGAATTAGAAAGAGGAATTAAAAAAAATAAAAAATTTATAATTGCTGAAATCAAGATAAAAATCCATAATTTTGTGTCTTTTTCATTTTTTTGAGATATGTTTTCCATAAAATCACCTATTCTTCATCATCTGTTGCAATATCAAGGCTTTCAGCACCAGCATTTTTTGATATCGTCATAATATCTATCACATCTCCATGAGAAATATTTTTATCAGCTTTAATTACAATGTCTTTTTTAGTAGTTACTTGTAGTTTTTGTTTTAAAGTTTCCTCAAGGTTTAACAAAGTAACTTCATTAGTAACTCTTCCATTTTGTCCATCAACAAAACTTATTTCCATTTTTTTATCTTTATCTATAAATAATACTAGTTCATCATCAACTTCTACTTCTTGTATGGTTGAAGTTGGTAATTCAATTTTTAATCCACTTTTATCTTTAATAAGTTGAGTTCCCACCATAAAAAATATTAAAAGAAGAAAAACACAATCTATTAAAGGAGTCATATCTAAACTTAAGTTATTATTATTCCTTCTAATTTTTCTGATTTGCATGATTACCTCTTTCTAATAATATTAATAATTTCTACACTTGATTTTTCAATACTATTTAAAACTGTATCAATTTTTTTATTTAAAAAGTTATAAGCAAACACAGCTGGAACAGCAACTATAAGTCCAGCAGCAGTTGTAATAAGTGCTTGAGAAATTCCATTTGCAAGGGCTTTTGGATCTCCAGTTCCAGTCTCAGAAATAACTTTAAAAGCAACAATCATACCTGTAACTGTACCTAATAAACCAACTAAAGGAGACAATTGAGCAGACATTGAAAGTAACCACATATTTTTTTCTAATTTAGGCAATTCTTCCAAAGCTACTTCTCTTGCTTTTTCTTCTAATAGACTAACTTCTACATCATCATCATAATATACTTCTTTTAAAATAGCTCTTAAAACTTTTGCAGCTGACCCTTTGTGCATTGCACAAATTTCGATAGCCTCTCTTATGTCGTCTTCTTTAATTGCTTTTAATATCTCTTCCTTTACACTTTCGATATCCTTTGTTTCTTTTATCATTAAATAAAAAATTCTTTCTAGTACAACTGCAAGCCCCAATATTGCAAGTAATAAAATAACATACATCAGTGGACCACCACTTCTAAAAATTTCGAACATTTTTTCCTCCTAAAGTTTCTATAAATTAGTTTGTTACAAATTTGTAACAGTATTGGTTTTTGAATAAAATTTAAGTTTTGATAAAAGAATTATAATTAAGTCCCAATAATCTTTTCAGACATCTAAAAAAATTGAAATATCAAGCTTTTATACGCGCCGACCGCACGAGAAGGAGGTGAGTTTGTGGGGCGTAGCCCAGGTTAAGGATATTTCAACTTCTCGCCACTTCTCTAAAAATCTAATTTTACTATGTTTAGTTATGCCTGAGTAGTTATTAAAACTAATATTTTATTTCAAATCCTAAACTGAATACTCTTCCATTAATTGGATAATTTTTCATATTTTCACCATTAGAATCAAATATATTTAATACATTCAGATGTACTGTATAGTCACTACCAAAATTATATTGATTTAGAATATCTAAAGTTGTATATGAATCAACAGATTCTCTATTTAAAGAATCATTATTTGTATACATATGACCATTAAAGTTTCCTTTTAAAGTTCCTTCATAGCCACCTTTAGTATAAATACCTTCTAATGATGCTTTTACATTTGGAGTATAAGCAATTTTAGTTAGACTTGATAAATCTAATTTTGCAACACTTCTAAAGTTATTATTTAAAGTATAACTTGCTTTTATATCACTTTCAAGCCAAAATACTTGGTCATTATAATTTGTCACAATAATAGATCTTTCTTCTCCAGCTTTAGAAATTATTGATTCATAAGTTAATAAATCATCACCAGAGTTAAGGGAAGCGTTAGCTTCAACATAAACTTTATCTTTTGAGTATGAAAGACCACCAAGTAAAGTAATTACCCTTTCATTTTCACAGTTTGAAAAATCTAATATGTCATTAACATAAGTAAATTCAGAAATGATATCTTTTTTTAATTTATATGTGTTTCTAGCTCCTATACCACCGATTAATGAGACATTTTCATCCATTTTTTTAGACACTTTAACTTGTGCATCTAATCCAGTTTTTTTATAATTTTCTATTTTTAAACTTGCATCAGCACTTATTCCACTTTCATCTGAAAAAATATATCTATCTTTTATTTCCCCGTAGTAGAAGTTTCTATTAGAATCATTATTATTTCTTTCACCAATTAATCCAAGACCTGCATCAATGCTGTGAGTTCCGAAACTATCTTTTAAAAGAAATTCTTTATATCCTTTAACGCCATAAGTTGAATAAGAATAATCTCTAGTGTAAGGTGAATCTAATAAATCATCGGATTCATTATCATAATTTGAAAAATCCAATTTAATAAATGTATCTTTAAAAATTTCATATGAAGCATTTGCTCCAAAATTAGTAAAATCTTTATCGCTTGTTCCAGCAACAAGAGAGTTTGTCATTCCTGGAAATTCTTGAGTTCCTTTTTCTAGCATTAAACCTAAAACAAGTTTTCCTTTTCCAAAATTAGCTTGTATTAAGTCTCCACTAGTTTTTGTATTTTCTCTATTTTCTTCATAAGTTTCTCTTTTAACTAATAAACCATATTCAATATCATATTTTTCTAATCTTGAGTTATCGATAAGTCCATAATTATAATTTGTAACTTTATCATGACCACCTATCCCTAAAAATATTCTAGTATCTCTTTCTATTTTTTCAGTTTCTCCAGCTCCAAAATCAGTTGTTTTATCTTCAACATTATAATTATCAAGAGGATTATTACTTGTATTTTCACCATTATTTGTATTTGTTCCTCCATTAGTTGTTGTTCCAGTTTTTCCTGTAGAATTAGTATTTCCGTTGTTTCCGTTATTAGTACTAGTTGTACCATTACCTAAATCAATATTATCAGTTCTTACATTGGTAGAACCATTTTTTACTCCTGTAACAGTTTCAGTATAATTTTTTTCATTTACTCCAATGACATCCTTAGTAATTTGATACTCTTCAGCCATAAGAATATTAGCTAAAAGTACTAGGCATATATATTTTTTCATAAATTTCCTCCTATTTTATATAACTTTCATAATTTTTTGCAAGATTTGAATCCAATTTAAATAATACATCATAGTAAATTTTTGCTTCTTTTTTATTACCTATGTTAATTCTGTTTACTAATATTTTTTCAGTTACATATAAATAATCATTTTTATTTTTATATTTATCAAAATACTCTTTTAAATATTTAAAAGAACTATTTAAGTCTTTTAAATATTCATAGTTCTCAGCAATTCTAAGTAATAAAATATCATCAATGCTATTTTTGGTATTTTTTATTTCTAAATACGTATTTATTGCTTTTTTGTAATCAGCTTCTTCTTCATAAGTAAGAGCGATGTTGTATTTTGCATTAATAAAATCTTCAGAATTTTTATTTAACAAGACTTTTTCAAAATATATTCTTGATTTCTTAAATTCTTTTTTATCGAAGTAATATGTCCCTATTTTATAGTTTACTAATTCTCCATATTCTTTATCAGAACTTAATTTCTCAAAATATTTTATAGAGTCATCTTTATTTGTATTATATAATATTTGACCAATCCAATAATTTTTATAAGAGTCTTCAGAGATTTTTTTCGCCCAATTTAAAGCGTTAGAATAGTCTTTTTTGTTATATGACATTTCTATAATTCTTTTTGCAGTCTCTTCTTTTGTATCTTTATCAGTAGTCATGTTATATAAAGTTTCATATTCTACTAAAGCTTTTTCACTCATTCCATTAATTTCATAATTTGAAGCAAGCATGTAAGAAAGCTCCTCTTGATAATCACTATTTGGATATTCTTTTTTAAAACTACTACTTAATTTTACAAGTTCATTTGAGTCATTCATTGCATTAGCAACTAAAATTAAAGAATAGAAAGCTTTCTTTTTTAATTCTTTATTTTTTTCTGTGTCATAGACTTGTTTATAATATTTTTTTGCTTCAGCAAAGTTCTCTTCATTATAATAAGATTCAGCAATCATAAGTAGGTTATTTCCTTTTTCATCAGGAGACAAGTTTATATTTTCATTATACTTTTCTCTGGATTTTTCAAATTGACCTAATCTTAAATATGCAACAGCAAGATAATCATTCATTTCTTTTGATTTATATTTTTCATTTTCATAGTCTTTGTTTAGATTTATAATTTCATTATATTTATTTTGTAATAAATATAATTCTGCTAATTTTAAGTAACCTTTTTCTTTCATATCTTTTTCTTTTGAATTCTTATTTATTGCTTTAAAAATAGTCTCAGCTTCTGAATATTTTTTTAAATTTATTAAAATAGTTCCTCTAATTAATTCTCTAGAATCAGTTTTTTCTAAAGAATTTATATTTTTGTAAGCTTCATTAAATTTCTTTAATCTTACTTGAATTATAGATAAGTTCTCAACTAATAGAGGATCATTAGTTATTTGCAATGCATCTAAATAAACTCTCTCAGCTTCTGTATTTTTATTTAGGTTTGCATAGGCAGTCCCCATAATATCATACATATCTTTAGCATAATCCTTTGTACCCTTGTAATTTTCTTTATAGTAAAGGAATAATTTTTCTAGTTCTTCAATACTAGAATTCATACTAGCTACTTTGAAATATTCATAAAAATTAACAATTTTATTAGTTTCTGTAGCAATTAGTTTATAATATTTAGTAGATGTTTCATAGTCTTTTATATTATAAGCACTTCTAGAAATTAATTGATAGTAAGGCTGTAGATTAACAGTTAACTTATTTTCAATTCCATTTAACAAAGAAATAACTTCTTTATATTTACCTTGTTCAAAATAAATATAGCCTGTGTATAAATAATATTCATCTCTGTAGTTTTCGTCTTCCTTTATTCTTTCTAATAGAGCTATAGAATCATCATATTTTGAAGATTTCATATACAATCTAGCTAAATAATAAATTCCGTCTAGATTAGAGTATTTATCAACAGTAACTTTTAAATATTTTTCTGCGATGTCATCTATGTTATTTTCATAAAAATATTTTCCAGTTTCAACAAAAATTAATTCTTCAAATTCACTATTTCTTAATTTTTCTGCGTATTCAACAATACCTTCATTGTTTTTATTTAAAAGTAAAATATAAAAAATACTTTTTAAAGAATTAGAGTAGTATTTTGAACTTGGAAATTCTTTTTCAATTTTTAAATAAAAATTATATGCTTCATTTTTATATCCAAGCCTTTCCAAAGAAATAGCCATTTTATAATATGATTCAGAAGTTCTATCTAAATCATTATCTTTTGTTTCTAAATGTTCCTTTAAATAAGCTATTGTTGTAGCATAATCATTTGATTCAAAAGACATTATACCTAAATAAAATGAAGCTAATCCTTTGTACGCTCCACGCATACTTCTAACTTCAGAAAAATAATTTTTTGATTTTTCAATATTTTTTGAAGAATATTCGCCTAAACCAATACTAAAAATAATTTTTTCTTTCAATAAAACTTTTTTCATTTTTTTAGCGTATTTATAAGCTTTATTATAATTAGAATTTTCAATATTTATCATAGCTAGATAAAAAATAGCATCTTCAGAAAATTCAGTTTTATTAACTAACGATTCAAATATTTCTTCTGCTCTTGGGAAATTCCCTATTCTATAGAAACTTTGTCCTAATATATTTCTAATAGCGTTATATTGTTTTGAATTTGGATATTTATATAAAAACTTTTCTGCTTCATTGGCAGATAGCTGGTATTCTTCGCTTCCATACAGTCTTGAAATATATCTTATATCATCAACTTCTCCTGCAAGAGAATTTAATGATATTATAATTGAAAGTGTTATTAGTAATTTCTTATACATCTTTCCTCCTCTAAAAAATTTTTAACCCTAAATTATCTCAGTATACATTTTAAAGAATAAACTCTAGAAAATTTAACTAAATTCTTTTAAAATATTTTCAATGGTTTCAATAGCCACATCAGTATTGATACAAGGACCATTTACAATTTTATTAAAAACACCATATACAGGCATTGGAAACGCGTCAAAAATTCCAGAAACCAAATCTCTCTCACAAGCAACAGCTAGAACTAATTTTGGTTTTTCTTCTTTTATGAACATTCTTGCCAAAGTTCCTCCTGTGGCAACTTTAACCTTAACTCCATATTCTTTATTTAACCTCGATATCTCTCCTATTTTACATAATCCACATTCTTTACAGTTATTTATGTTACTGGTTATTTTGTGTGGGCATGTATATAACTGTATACAATGAGGTAGTAAAATAGCAATTTCTTTTGAGTGTAAACGAATTTTGTTCATTTTTTTAAGTACAATTAAATTGTTCCACTCAATAAATTTTTTAGATAATAAACTATTTTTTTTTCTATCTTTGTTAAAACGAATGGACATAAGTACAAATAAATAATATGTCGTATATTTAATTTTTAAATATATATTTTTCATTATTTTTCCCTCAACTTTT
>JAFGUR010000104.1 GCA_016938425.1 Fusobacteriaceae bacterium | reverse complement strand
ATTTTTATTGGTTTTAATGAGACTTAGGCTTTTAAGTCTTTAGTCGAATTATGGAGTGGCGAGGATACTTCCTTGCGGTTGG
Organism: Fusobacteriaceae bacterium; assembly: GCA_016938425.1. GTDB lineage: Bacteria > Fusobacteriota > Fusobacteriia > Fusobacteriales > Fusobacteriaceae > JAFGUR01. Next base: position 1,990 of record JAFGUR010000104.1, on the reverse strand, counting down.
TTCAGGCTCCGCCCCGATTCTCCCTCTTTTTCCCTACCGAAGGTGTGGGGATTACATAAAAAACGTAGTTTTTTATGTAAGCAAAATAAAGGTGTTGGAGTTTTGCAACAAACTAAGAAGTATTTACATATTGGAGGAAAAAATGTCAAAATTGATAAGAGGAATAAGTAAAAATGCAAGATTTTGGGTTATAGATTCTACAGAATTAGTTTCAAAAGCACAAGAAATTCATAAAATGAGTCCAACAGCTTTAGCTGCTTTTGGAAGACTAATAACAGCAGGTTCGATGATGGGAACTAATTTAAAAGGTGAAGATATACTTACATTAAGAATAGATTCAAATGGACCAATAAAGCAAATGGTAGTGACAGCTTCTTCAAAAGGAGAAGTAAAAGGGTATGTAGCAAATCCAGTTGCAGATATGCCGTTAAAAAGTAATGGACAACCAAATGTAGCAGAAGTTATAGGGCAAGGAACATTAAGGATTATAAAGGATATGGGTTTTAGAAATTCAGAGCCATATGTTGGGGTATCAAACCTTCAAACTTCTGAGATTGCAGAGGATATAGCTTATTATTTTTTTACATCGGAACAAACTCCTACAGTAATAGCTTTGGGAGTATCATTAAATAATGATATGACTGTAAAATCAGCAGGAGGATATATGATACAGCTTCTACCTGGAGCAGAAGATAGTTTTATAGATAAACTTGAAAATAAAATAAAAGGAATTAGAACAATAACTGAATTACTTGACGGAGGAATGAGTCCAGAAAGAATCGCTAAATTATTATATGAAGATATGGAATCTGAAAATCCAAATGACTTAGTGGAAGAATATGAAGTTTTAGAAGAAATAGACTCTATTTATAAATGTAATTGTAGTAGAGAAAAATTTTATAAAGGGATAGTAACTCTTGGGCAAGAAGAAATAAATAAAATATTAGAAGAAGAAAATAAAATTGAAGTAGAGTGTCAATTCTGTGGGACAAAGTACAAGTATGGAAAAGAAGATTTTGAAGAAAATAAAGTAAATTAAAGAAAATACCTTTTGGGTATTTTTTTTAAATAGAAAAAATGGAGTAAAGGAGTATAGAATGGAAAAAGAAATTTTAAAGGAAATTTTAAAATATATAGAAGAACTAGTAAACCCCTCTGAAAATCTTTTGGAAATATTAATAATTTCTCAAACAAAAGCAGGAGGCATAATACCATTTTGGTTACAAAAAGAGCTCTCAGAAATATTGAATATTGATATAGAAGAATTAAAAGAAACTATTGAATTTTTTCCATTTTTGAGAGAAAATATAACTAAGAAGAAAATAGAAATTTGCACAGGACTTTCATGTTATATGGGAGGAAATAGTATTTTTATAAATACATTACAAGAAAAATTGGATGAAAACTCAGAAATAGTAGAAAAAGAATGTGAAGAAGCTTGTGAATATGGACCAAGAATTAGCATTGGGAATAAGAAATTTCAGTTTGTAAGTGAAGAAGATTTAGAGGAAATTATAGAATTTTGTAAGGATGATAGTTCTAATATATAGGGCAAAAATATTTAATGAAAAATGTTTAAAAGTTAAGGAATATAGATATTTTCGAAGTTTTTAAATGAAGAAATAATTAGGGGTAATGAAAAATAAAAATTTATTGATTTTAAAAACTTTTAACCATAATTTTTGATAAAAAAATGCACAGGTTTTAGCAAACTTAAAATTTAAACATTTAAATCTTGGACTTAAAATTACTCTAAAATTTCTTCCAAAAAACCTCGTAGACATGGGATATTTTTTGTGACTGTAATAAGCTTATTCTTGTAGGAAATTCCTTATAATATAATTTGAAAAATACTTGTGCTGAATTATAAGTTTTCCAGCAACCCTTATTTGTCGCGTTTTTAGAGCTTTAGCTCTTAGAATATTTAGATATTTTTGAGCTTTAGCTCTTAGAATATTTAGATATTTTTGAGCTTTAGCTCTTAGAATAT
>JAFGUR010000010.1 GCA_016938425.1 Fusobacteriaceae bacterium | reverse complement strand
TGAAATTGTTGTAGTAAAGTATTGAATTTATTTATTCATTTACGATTTTAATGATAGCATTTAAAAATTATATGTTTAATTTTAGGGTATAAATACATAAAAAATATAAATTTACTAGGAAATTGTTAAAATAGAAAAACATTATATAAATTGTAAATCAATGAATTCAATATCTATTTATAATTTCAATAAATATACTATAAACAATATATTTTACTTATATGAATTTAAGATGTATACTCCATTTAAGAAGGAAGAAAAAGTAATATTAAAAGGAGGAATATCTTATGAAGAAGAGATTATTTATGTACTTATTCACAATTTTATCACTAGGTTTATTCGCAGAAGGAACTGAGGAAGTTCAAACAAATTTAAACTGGACATGGACACTTATTGCGGCAGCAATGGTATTCTTTATGCAAGCAGGATTTGCAATGGTTGAAACAGGATTTACAAGAGCAAAAAATGCTGGAAATATAATGATGAAAAATGCAATGGACTTTTCAATGGGAATTTTAGCATTTTGGGCTGTTGGATTTGCATTTATGTTTGGAGAAGGGAAGCTTATAGGAACAACAAATTTCTTTGGACAAGGGTTAGCTGGTTGGGATTGGACATTTTTCATATTCCAAGGAGTTTTCGCAGCAACAGCAGCAACAATTTTATCTGGTGCCTTAGCAGAAAGAACAAAATTTGGTTCATATCTTGTTATAAGTTTCTTTGTAACAGCAATTATATATCCAGTATTAGGGCATTGGGCTTGGGCTGGATTATATGGAAAATCAACAGGATGGCTAGAAAGTTTAGGATTTATAGATTTTGCAGGTTCAACAGTTGTACATTCATTGGGAGGATGGACTGCTTTAGCTGGAGCAATAGCAGTAGGGCCAAGAATAGGAAAATTTGATAGTAATGGGAAAGCAAAAGCAATTCCAGGACATTCATTAACATTAGCAGCATTAGGAGTATTCATATTGTGGTTTGGATGGTTTGGATTTAATTCTGGAAGTACAACTACAGGAACTTCTGAAATAGGTTTAATAGCAGTTAATACATGTTTAGCAGCGGCGGCAGGTTCAATTTCAGCATTGATTACTTCAATTTTTAAATTCAAAACTTATGATATAGGAATGACTTTAAATGGAGCTTTAGCTGGTTTAGTAGGGATTACAGCAGGTTGTGCAAATGTTGCGCCATGGGCTTCAGTTGTGATTGGAATAATTGCAGGAATTTTAGTGGTATTGTCAGTAGTATTCTTTGATAACAGAAAAATAGATGATCCAGTTGGAGCAGTTTCTGTACACGGTGTTTGTGGAGCATGGGGGACATTAGCAGCAGGAATATTTAATGCAGAAGATTTATTTAATGTAAAAATTATAGGTGTTCAAGCAATTGGAGTTATTACTTGTTTCTTAATAGCTTTTGTTGGAGGATCGATTTTGTTTAAAATTATAAAAGCAACTATGGGATTAAGAGTAAGTGAAGAAGAAGAACTAAGAGGATTAGATATAGGAGAACATAAAGCAGATGCTTATCCAGATTTCCAAAGTAGTTCATCTACTTACGAAATATAATTGTGATTATAATGAAAAAATTAGAAGTAGTTATTGCACCTTTTAGGTTAAATGAATTGTGTAATACTTTAGAAAAATATGGAGCTAAGAATATAATTTTTTCAGAAGTTATAGATTTAAAAAAAGAGAAAAATAAAATTTTTAGGGGAGCTAAAGCTGAGTTAGCTTTCCTAAAAAAGATTAAAATTGAATTTCATATTAATGACGATAAAATAAGTAAGTGTGTTAAATCAATTGATGAAATTGCACTTTTAGATTAAAGAAATTTTAGGAGGTTAGCTATGAAAAAGATAGAAGCTATTGTAAGGCCTATGAAACTTGGAGTTTTAAGAGATAGTTTAATTGCAATTGGTGTAGATGGTATGACAATAACAGAAGTAAAAGGGTTTGGAAAGCAAAAAGGACATAAGGAAATTTTTAGAGGTGCAGAATATGAAATACACTTTTTGCCTAAGCTGAAAATAGAGTTATATACATTAGATGAGAAGGTAGAAGATATAGTAAAAACTATCAAAGAAATTGCTTATACAGGTGAAATTGGAGATGGAAAAGTTTTTGTTTTAGATTTAGAACAGGCACATAAAATTAGAACTGGTGAAACAGGAAATGATGCAATCTAAATATTAACTTGTTATAAAACTAATAAGTGAGAGCTTAGCCTTAAGGACACAATGTTTATCCCCAATAAACACTCTTATACATATGCTACACCCCACGGTAGCACTCTCTCTCAATATATTTCTTGCTTATTAGTTTTTATATAAATAAAATGCCTAATGGCTATTTAACAGGAGATTAAAATATCTCCTGTTTTTGCATTTTATAGTACTAAATATACTATTTTGATATTCTGTATATATTTAATTAATTTTAAAAAAAACTAATTTTAGTATACAATAGGTAATACAAAATAAATAAAAGGATAAATTTTTTATGTTTAAATATAAATAGCTGTAGAAAGTAGAGAGAAAAAGGGGATAAGATGTTAGAAAAAATGGGATGGGAAGAAACAGTGTATAAAAGATTGAATGATTTTATACAAGAAAAATCAAATGAAGAATATTGTGTATTTGATTTTGATAATACTTGTGTTATACATGATATTCAAGAAGTTACATATAATTACATGATAGATAACCTTATTTTTAAAATGGATAAGAAAAATTTTGAAAAAAATTTAAAGAAAAAAATCAGCGGGGAAGAAAAAATAGATAGTTTATTAATAGATGTGATTAAAGATTATGCTTTTTTATATGAT
>JAFGUR010000103.1 GCA_016938425.1 Fusobacteriaceae bacterium | reverse complement strand
CTCCTTTTTTTCTTTTGGTAATTATACTACGTTACTCCAGTTTGTTCAAGAAAAAATGTTTTGAAGCTCTTGTTTCTTCTACTTAATTATCAACAATATATTTTCATAAGCATTAAAAAAGTTAAAGATATAAAATCTTTAACTTTTCAAAATTTTTTCTATTTCATTTTTCATCTTTAATAAAGCATTGGCTCTATGACTAATTTTATTTTTTTCTTCTAGTGTCAGTTCTGCAAAAGTTTTTTCTAAAGGTTCATAATAAAAATGTGGATCATATCCAAAACCGTTTTCTCCTCTTGCCTTTTCAATAATCATGCCATGAACTTCTCCTCTAAAAGAGTACACTTCACCATTAGGCTTAGCTACAGAAATTACACTTACAAATTTAGCTTTTTTATTTTCTTTATCAAAAAGCTCCCTAATCAGTTTCTGGTTATTCTCCAAATCAGTTGAATCTTCTCCCGCATATCTAGCTGAATAGACTCCTAGATCACCCTTTAATGCTTCTACCATAAGTCCTGAATCATCTGCGACTGTAACCATATTCAAATACTTAGCTATTTCTAATGCTTTTTTTTGAGAATTCCCCTCAAAAGTATCCTTATCCTCAATTACTTCTGGTATTTCAATTCCATCAGCAATTGAAAGAACTTCGTATCCTTCTAATAAAGGCTTTATTTCTCCTATTTTTTTCTTGTTTCCTGTTGCTATAAATATTTTCATAATAACCCTTCTTCTATTGCTCTATCCTGTAAAACAAAAATTTCTTTCAATCCTTTTTCTGCAAAATCTAACATTGCATTTAGTTGATTTCTCGAAAATGTTGCTTCTTCTCCTGTTCCTTGTACTTCAATAAACTCAAGATTTTTATTCATAACTACATTCATATCAACTTCAGCAGCTGAATCTTCTGTATACTTCAAATCCAATAAAATTTTACTTTCCAAAACTCCCACTGAAACTGCTGCAACATTATCTCTTAAAACATTCTTCTTAATTTTTCCATCTTTTAAAGCTCTTTTTATTGCTATAGCAAGTGCTACATAAGCTCCTGTTATAGAAGCTGTTCTTGTTCCACCATCTGCTTGAATAACATCACAATCAAGCATAATTGTCTTTTCTCCTAAAGAATCTAAATCAACAGCAGTTCTTAAAGCTCTACCAATTAATCTTTGAATTTCCATAGTTCTTCCTGTCAATTTCCCTTTAGCCGACTCTCTTTGATTTCTTGTCTCTGTAGCTCTTGGTAACATTGAATATTCAGCTGTTAGCCACCCTTTTCCACTATTTCTTAAAAATGGTGGTACACCATCTTGAATTGTTGCTGCACATATTACTTTAGTATTCCCAAATTCAACTAAAACTGATCCTTCTGGATGAATTATATAATTAGGTGTAAATTTTATTTCTCTTAATTGATTTAATGCTCTATTATCATCACGCACTATTTTGCCTCCTCTGATTTTCCAAATTGTGTTTCATACAAGTTTGTGTAAATTCCTTTTATTTCTAATAATTCTTCATGGCTTCCTATTTCCTTAATTTCTCCATCTTCCATAACAACTATCTTATCTGCATGTAATATAGTTGAAAGTCTGTGAGCAATTACAAAAGTCGTTCTATTTGTCATTAACTTATCCAATGCATCTTGCACCAATCTTTCTGATTCTGTATCAAGAGCAGATGTTGCCTCATCTAATATCATAATTGGTGGATTTTCTAAAATAGCTCTTGCTATAGCTAGCCTTTGTTTTTGTCCCCCAGAAAGTAAAACTCCTCTTTCTCCCACTTCAGTATCTAATCCTTGAGGCAACTCCATAACAAAATTATATGCATTAGCCATTTTTAAAGCATTTATAATTTCCTCTTCACTTGCATCTCTTTTCCCATAGATTACAGTATCTTTAACACTTCCTGAAAATAAAAATGTTTCTTGAGGAACTAATCCTATATTTTTTCTTAAACTTTTCAATTCAAATTCTCTTATATCTTTCCCATCAATTTCTATACTACCATTAGAAATATCATAAAATCTTGGAATCAAATTAACTAAAGTTGTTTTTCCACTTCCACTTCTACCTACTAAAGCAATCATTTCACCTTTTTTAACTGAAAGATTTAAATTTTTAAGTATTTGTCTTTCTTCATTATATTGAAATGATAAATTCTTAAATTCTACTACTCCATTAATTTTTTCAGCCACATAAGGATTTTCTTTTTCCTGTATTGTTGATTTCAATTCAAGTATTTCATATAATCTATCTACAGCAGGAACTGCAGTATATAAGGAATTTAAATAATCACTAAGTCTTTTTAATGGTTCTCCCACCAATGCAAAAGCTGTAATAAATTTCATTAAATCTCCAGAGGTCATTTTATCTCGAATTACTAAAGTCCCTCCATAATATAAAATACATAAAATCACAATTATATTAACATATTCAACCATTGGCTTAATTCTTGCATCTAGCCTCTTATTCCTTATTAAATAATAAAAATTTTTATCATTTTCTTCTTTGTATTTTTTCACTTCATAATCTTCAGCTGCAAAAGCTTTTATTACTCTTATTCCTGTAATTCCTTCTTGTAAAATTGTATTTAATTTCCCAAAACTTTCTTGAATATTTTTACCAGTATTTCTTAGTCGTTTTGAATATTTTTTCATTATAGATGAGGCTAAAGGTACTACAAAAATAGCTATAAGAGCTAATTTTGCATTTGTCATAAATACTACCACTAAAGAGATAACCACTTGCATAAAATCTGCAAAAGCCTTTGCTGCACCAGATAAAATTGTTAAAGCTCTGTCAGTATCCATTCCAAATCTTGACATTATATCTCCACTTTTGCTTTCAGAAAAATAATCAAAAGACATGTTTTGAAGCTTTTCGTACATATCTCCTCTTATATTCATTGTCATTTTCCCAGAAATTTTAGCACCCCAAAGATTCGTATAATATTGAGCTAATCCTTTAAATAACATTAAAATTCCTGTACCAACACATACATATTTCAAAGTAGTTAGTTCCTTTTTTACTAATACATTATCTGTTAAGTACTTGACAACATAAGAAGGTGCTGCCCCTGCAACTCCTATTATCGTTGATAACAGAAGCAATCCTATTATTTTATATCTTAAAGGCCATGCGTAGTCTTTTAAAAATATGGCTACTCTTCCTTTTTTTAAATTATTTAACAAGCTCATTATTATCCCCTTTAATTATAATTTTTGCATAATTTTCTATAATATTTTCTCCTCCTAAACGGCTTCTAATTAATTCTATGTCGCTTAAAATTTGATTATAATTATTCTCCAATTTTTTCATTTCATAAATTACAAAATCTGCTCTACATTCCCCTTGCAAAAGTTCTTTATATACTTCTCTATTTAATGTAAGATTTGGTAAAGAAACAAATGTTAAATCTATAAATAATCTCACAATTATTTCATTAATTATTGATGTTTTATACAAAACAATTCCTGGCAATCCTAATAATGCTAATTCTAATATAACTGTACCAGAAGCTGCTAAAGCATATTTACTATTTTCACATAATTCTTTCAAGCTTTTTCCAGTTTCTATTTTCAAATTTGGATAATCATTTTCATCAAATTTTACCCATTCAATATCAGATTCTTTTGCAAGTTTAAGTATAAAAGTTTCATTTGTTTTTTCTTTTACTACTTCTAACATAATTGGTAACAATGAGACAACTTCTTGCTTCCTACTTCCAGGAAGTAATAAAATATTTTCTCCTATTTTTTCAATTGGTTTATACTTTTCCATAAAAGGATTCCCAAAATACAAAGCTTTCATCTGCTCTTTTTGATAAAATTCTACTTCCCAAGGGAAAATAACCAAAATCTCATCAGCCAAAGCAATTTTATTTACTCTTTTTTTACCCCAAATCCAAACTTTAGGTGGAATATAGTAACTTATTTTTAAAGTAGGTTTTTTTTCTTTTAAAATCTCTAACAATTTTAAATTAAATCCTCCATAATCAACTAAAACAACCCTATCAATTTGATTATTTAATATAAAATCAACTGTTTCATTTAATACTTTTTTCAAAAATGAAAACTGTTTAATTACTTCTACAAAACCCATAATCGCTAAAGATTCTATATCTCTTACTATTTCTACATTTTGTTTTACTAAATTTTTTCCTCCAATAGCATATATATTAGCATTTTTATCTAATTTTTTTATTTTCTCCACAATATAAGAAGCATGTAAATCTCCTGATAATTCACCTGTAGAAATAAAATATTTCATTTGAACCTCCTAACTATTACTTTACTCCTTTAGTTT
>JAFGUR010000102.1 GCA_016938425.1 Fusobacteriaceae bacterium | reverse complement strand
AGCACTCCTTAATAATTAATATATTAAGATTATATGAAAGATTCTTAAAATGATATTAACTTTAAAGTAAATAATTTGTAATAAAATAAGCGTTTTGAACTGTCTATTTTAACTTAAAATTTACAAAATTAAGAATTTATTTCTACTAAATTTTTCCAATATTTATTTGACATATGACTCTTTTGCAGTTTGGCGTTTTTTCTATCTTCAATTCCAATTGATTCAAAATATTGTTTCCACAAAGAAATGTATTCTTTCTCTTCTTTATGAAGCAATTCAAAGTTTTTAAAATCAAAAAGTCTACTATCAAAATCAATTATTTTTTTAATTTCAGCTTTTTTAATTTTCATATTATAAATAATTGCTTTTTTTCTTTTTTCATCATAAATCACAAAATTTTGATCGTTGTACCTATTGCAAAAATGATTTAAAATAAGAGGAAGTATGTCATAATCAGGGCAAATTATTGCTAAATAAGTGTCATCTAGGAGTTTTCTAAATCTTAACATTCCTTTAAACTTATGGGCTTCATGACATACTTTCTTTGAAGTTTTCTCTACTTCAAGAACTTCTTTTGAATAATATTTGTTAATCTCTTTTTTATACTTTAGTCCTTGTTTTATATAATTAATTAAAATTTGTTCTATATTTAATCTTTCACTTAAAAAAGTCGAAAATATTTTCTCTAAATTTTCATTTCCAATGTTTTTTTCTAAAACCTTATACACTTTCTCTGCATTTTCTATAGAGGTCTCCATAAAAATTCCATCAAACAAAGAATTTTCTCCTTTAGCCATAATTATATAATCAAAATCTTTTTTCAAAAAAATTTCATACACTAAAGAAAGAAAACCTATGAAAGTTTTATCATAAAAATAATACATTATTCTCACCTTATTTTTAATATAATTTTAACTGAGTATCTTTTTTTTCTGTAAGAACCTTTTCAAGTAATTCTCTATCAAGAAAAAAACTATTTAAATACTTTCCTTTTACTGTAATAAAAAATTTAGCTCTCTTTAATACAATACCCATTTTTTTAAGACTTTCAAAATCTAAAATTGAGTTGTTTCTATAACTTACAATTCTCCAAGCTGATTGAGTTCCAATTCCAGGAACTCTTAGTAGCATTTCAAGAGAAGCAGTTGTTATTTCCACTGGAAACTGATCTAAATGATTAATAGCCCAAGAAACTTTAGGATCAAATTTATCATCAAGAAATGGCTTACTATCTGTCAAAATCTCATCTGCCTTAAATCCATAAAATCTTAACAACCAATCTGCCTGATAAAGTCGGTGTTCTCTAAGTAATGGTGGTGAAGTAATTAAACTAGGTAATTTATTGTCAGTATTAACTGGAATATATGCTGAATAATAAACACGTTTTAATGCCATTTTTTCATACAGATTTTCGGATAATTTTAAGATTTGCTTATCTGAATCGGGGCTGGCTCCTATAATCATTTGAGTTGTTTGTCCTGCAGGCATGAAGTTATCAATTTTCTTTTTCATTTTTTTTTCTTCTAATACATATTCATATTCTTCTCCTATATATTTCATAGGTTTAATTATTGTGTCTCTATTTTTTTCTGGTGCTAAAAACTTCAAAGAATTTTCTGATGGAAGTTCTATATTAACACTCATTCTATCAACATATTTCCCTGTTTCTCTAATTAATTCTTTAGAAGCTCCTGGAATAGCTTTCATATGAATATATCCGTTAAACCCTTTTTCCAATCTAAGCTTTTTTGCTATATTTAAAAGCATTTCTTGGGTATTATCTTCTGTATTTAAAATTCCACTACTAAGAAAAAGTCCTTCAATATAATTCCTACGATAAAAATTAATAGTTAAATCTACAACTTCATCTACTGTAAAAGCAACTCTTTCAACATCATTGCTTCTTTTGTTAATACAATAAGAGCAATCATAAATACAGTAATTTGTTAAAAGAATTTTTAACAAAGAAATACATCTTCCATCAGAAGCCCAAGCATGACAAATCCCTGATGGAAGAGTACTACCTAACCCACTACCACCTTGTCTGTCTGATCCTGACGTTGAACAAGATACATCATATTTTGCTGCATCAGATAAAATTTCTAACTTTTCAATAGTAGTCATCTAATCACTTCCATTTTTTTTTGACTTTTATTTATATTATACGAAAAAATGCGGAAATTTTCAATATAATTTTCTTAAGTATTAAGTTATTTTATTTCTTATTCAATGAAATTAAAATTTTCTTTATATATAAAGAAGTTTAAGTAAATATATAAAAATAATTGTATAGGTATATATACAATTAAAGCTAAAAAATATATAAAAAATAAAAATATCTTGCATAAAATTAAAATATTGAATATAATTTCATTGAACAGGTGGTGAATGAAAAATGAAAAATAAAAAAAAAGAATTAACAAGCAGAGATTTGCAAGCTATTGAAACTAAATCAAAAATAATTGAAGTATCAAAAATATTATTTGCCAACAATTCATTTAATGGAACAACTATTCGACAAATTTCTAAAGAAATTGGGATGGCTGATGGACTAATTTACCATTATTTCCCTGATGGTAAAATAGGGATATTGAATTTTATTTTAGATGAATTTGTTACAGAAAGAAGCGAAAAAATAGAAGAAGAGCTTCTTGTGTTGGAAAAAATTCACTCTATGAAAGAAATACTAGAGTTCCTTGGTAATATAATTTTTAAATATTTTGGAAAAGATAAAAATCTATTAATAATCTTAATGAGAGAGCAATCAACTTTTGATGAAATCCATATGAAAAGGTTTCAGAAAAATATAAAAAAAATAGTAATTAAAACATTAAGAATAATAAAAAATAAAATTAACGAAGAACAAATTAAATCTTTTGACACTTTAATGATGGCAAATCAATTTTGGAGTTCTATATACTCTTTTATAATTCAAAATGCTCTTTTTCAAGATAATAATTTTTATAGTTATTCAAAAGAAGAATATTTAAAATTAATAATAGATCATACACTAAAAACATGGCAAAAATAGGAGGATTAAAGCAATGAAAAAAAATATTTTATTAAGTTTTACTTTTCTATTAATAAATTTTAACTCATTATCTGAGATAATTACCTTAGATAATGTTTTGAAAATTTCTTTAGAAAATAATCTACAAATAAAAATTTCTGAAAATGATGTATCAGCAATTGAAAGTAAAAAAGGGCAAGGAAATGCTCTTTATAAGCCGAAATTAAAATTGAGTGGAGGATATGTTCATTTTAGCGAAACCCCTGATTTAGCAGAACTTGCAAGAAAATTAGGGCTTTTAAATAATGCCTTTGATAAATATATGGATTTAATGGTGACCTTAAATCCTACAAATCCTTATTATCAACAGTTTGCAAGTGCATTAAATCAAGTAGAATTACAGGATGATGGCCTAAATTATGGAAGTGCAAAAATAACTTTTGAACAACCTCTTTATACAGGTGGGAAAATAAAAGCTATTAATAGGCAATTAGATATTTCTATTGATATTACTACGCTAGAAGAACTTAAAACTAAAAGTGATGTTGTATTCGATACAAAAAAAGCTTACTATAATGTAGTTTTAGCAAAAAAAACATTAAAAACTGTTAATGAAATATATAAAGATATTGAGAAACATGTCGTAGAAGCTGAAACTTACTATAAGGCAGGTCTAGTTCCTCAACTTGATGTAATAAGAGCTAAAGCAAAGCTTAGCGAAGTTAATCAGAAGGTTATTCAAGCAAAAAATGCTGTTGAAGTTTCCAAATCATATTTAAACTTTGTAATAGGTAAAGATTTACCAGCTGATTTTGAAGTAGACACTAATATAAATATAGTTGAATTGTCTGAATCTTACAGTTTATTAGAAAAGGAAGCTTTAAAAAATAGGGTTGAACTTAGAATTTATGAAGATAAAATTAAGCTCGCAAAGGAAAATAAAAAAGTAGTTTCTAGTCAATATAAACCCCTAATTGCAATTCAAGGACAATATGGATATGAAGGTACTGACTTATTAGAGGAAGAAGCTGAATGGCAAATAGGAATAGTTGGAACCATGAATATTTATGATGGAGGGAATATCAAAAGTCAGGTTAATGAAGCTGAAAATGTTATAAAAAAAGCTGAAAATGGAAAATCATTAGTTGAAAATAGTATAAAAATAGAAGTTAAAAAAGCATACCTAGATTTAGTAAATGCTTATGAATCGATAAAGGTATCTGAAAAAACTTTGGAACAAGCAATAGAGGCAAATAGAATAGCTGGAGTAAATTATTCTAGTGGATATGGAAGTTCCATTGAAAAAATGGATGCAGAAGCTTTTTTAGAACAAGCAAAGAATAGTTATGATAATGCTTTAAATGCGTATATAGTTGCAAAATATAATTTAGAAAAATCAATAGGATTAAATTATTAAGGAGATAAGAAAATGAAGAAAAAAGGAATAGTTTTTTTAATAATATTTTTAGTTGCAGGAATATTAGCTTTTACTTTAATGAAAAATGATTCAGAAAAAACTCAAAAGATAAAAGATGATGGAATAATTTCTGGAGTTTTAGAAACAGATGAAGTAGATGTAAATGTAAAAGTTGCAGGGAAAATATTAGAAGTAAAAGTAGATGAAGGAGATAACGTAAAAAAAGGAGATATATTAGCTACAGTAGAAGCTGAAAATATTGAAGCAAAACTTGAGCAAGCAAAAGCTTTAGTTGGAATTGCACAAACAAGAGTTAAACAAGCAGAAATTGCATATAACGCTGCAAAAGAACAGTCCGATGCACAAATTTTACAAGCAAATGGAGCTTATTCTGCGGCACAAGCTCAACTTAAAAAAGCTCAAAAAGGTGCTAGACCTCAACAATTACAACAAGCACAAGAATTAGTTACACAGGCAAAAGAAGGTTATGAATATGCTAAAGTTTCTTACGATAGAATACAAGCTCTATTTAAAGAAGGAGCAATTTCACAACAAAAATTGGATGGAGCAAAAGCAGAATATGAAGTGGCTAAATCTAAATATAATACAGCTAAAGAACAATATAATTTAGTTAAAGAAGGGGCCCAAAAAGAGGATATTTCAGCTGCAGAGGCATTAGTTTCTCAAGCTGAAGGAATGGTTAATTTAGCAGGTGTTACAAAACTTTCTATAAATGCAAGGGCACAGGATGTAATTGCTGCTAAAGAACAATTATTACAAGCTCAAGGTGGAGTTAATGAAATCTTAAGTTATTTAAATGATTCAACAATAAAATCACCTAAAAATGGAACTATTACTTCAAAAAATGCTGAAGACGGTGAACTTGTATCTACAGGAATGCCAATAGTAACAATAGCTGATTTAAAGGAAATCTGGGCAAACATTAAGATAAGTGAAAATTATATAGGAAACTTTAAAGTTGGAGATGCGGTTGATGTTTTCATCCCTGGGGAAAATAATAAAATATATAAAGGAAAAATAACTACAATTTCTTCTAAACCAAGTTATGCAACTGAAAGAGCTTCTCAAGAAAAAGGAGAAAAAGATGTTGTTGCTTTTACTGTTAAAATCAAGTTGGACAATAGTAATTTAAGATTAAAACCAGGAATGACAGCGTCTATAAAAGTAAAAACAAAGTAAGAGGTGGAAATATATGAATACTTTATTGGAAGTTTCAGATTTAAATTTAGATTCTACACCTTTTAATCCTATATCTTTTAAAATATTAGAAGGAGAAATTTTTGGGATAAAAGGAAAAATGGAGTACAGATTTACTGAGATTTTAAAATCATTAAAAAAATCTGTAAATGAAAATATTAAATATACTGATGAACTTATGATAATAAGCCCTGAAATTAGATTTTATGAGGATTTATCTATAAAAGAAAACTTAGAATTTTTTGCTGAAGTAAATGAATACAAAGAAAGCATTGATAAAATATTAGAAATGGGTAATTTTATAGAATATCAAGATATTTTATTAAGTGAATTACCTGAAACTTTAAAAAATCTTGCAAAATACTTATGTATTTTAACATTTAATTTTAAATTGTTAATAATAGAGGAATTTTCATTAGGATTAGATGATAATTCTTATGAAATAGCTAGAAAAATTCTTAATAATTTGAAACAAATTGGTAAAGGAATTTTAATTTTCACTTCAAAATCTATTGATTTAGAAGTATGTGATGAATATATAATTTTAAATGAAAATGGAGGGCATAATAATGAATAGTTTAAAAAGAATAATGGCCATTTTCAAAAAAGAAATTTTACATGTAATGAGAGATAGAGTGGCTTTTTCAATGTGTTTTCTTGCTTCTCTTGCACTAACTACGCTAATGGGTTTTGTTTATGAAAAAGGGAAAGTTACGAATATTCCTATTGTTGTTTATGATGGTGATAAGACAGACCTTAGCAGACAACTGCTAAATGCTTTTAATGATTCTGAAAGATTAAAAGTTATTAAATATGTTGATTCCTATGAAGCAGTTAAAAAGACCATTGATACAGGAAAAGCAGATGCTGGAATTGTCATTCAACAAGGATTGAAAAAAAATGTTAAAAGTAGTAAAAGTCAAGAAGTGTTAGTTATTTTAAACGGGAATAATACACTGGTTATGAGTACAGTAGGAAATGCTGCTCTTCAAATTGTTCAAACATATTCTGCAGCTATAAACATAAAAGTTATGGAAGGAAGTGGAATAGCTAAAGAGAAAGCGTATGAAACAGCCACCGCCTTAACTTATAAATCCAGAGTTTGGTATAATTCTACAGGAGATTATGGTGCTTTTATGCTTTTAGGATTAGTTGGAACTATAATCCAACAAGTTTCTTTTCTGGCAGTAGCATTATCAATAACTAGGGATAAAGAAAATAAAATTATTAAAAACTTAGCAATGACAAAATTAAAAAGTTACGAAATTTTTGCTGGAAAATTTCTATTTTATTTTTTAGTATTTTTAGCAAATTCATTAATTGTTCATTCTATAGCAATTAATTTCTTCGAAATTCCACAACGAGGTAATTTATTTTTAATGGCTTTTTTAATAGCAATTTTTGTTGCCGCCATTATGATGATAGGATTATTTATATCTGTACTTTTAAAATCGCAAGTTCAAGCAATTCAGCTTTCTATGCTACTTGCAGTACCTTCTTATGTTCTTTCAGGATATACTTGGCCTGTATATAGTATGCCTAATTTTGTCCAAAAAATATCATATGCACTTCCTTTAACTCATTTTTTAAGAGCCATAAAAGCAATAATGTATATGGAGCAAGGATTTTCTACTATAAAATATGATTTATATTATTTAGTAGGAATTATTGTCTTATTTTTACCTTTGAATATATTTATATTAGAGAAAAATATGGAAAAGTAGAAAAATAGTTTTAGTTACTTTTTCGTTATTAAATTCAAAACAACAAGTAATTGAAAAAGTTAAGAAATAAAGAGTTTAGGATTCCCTAAACTTTTTATTTCTGTAGAATTACTCTTCTAAAATTTTATTTTAAAAATAACTTACTAAAAATAGGCATAATAAGTGCTGTAAATGTTCCTGCGAGAGCAATTGCAAGCCCACTCATTGCTCCTATTGTTTCACCCATTTCAATTGCTTTAGATGTTCCAACAGCATGACTAGCTGTTCCAATGGCAATTCCTTTAGACACTTCATTTTTAATTTTTGCAAATTTAATAACAAATGGTGCTGAAATTGATCCAGTAATTCCTGTTATAACTATAGCAGTAATAGTTAGTGGAACAAGACCTCCATAACTTTCACTTATGGATATACCAATAGGAGTAGTTATTGATTTTGGAAGTAAAGAAATTAATACTTGAAAGTCTAAATGTAATAATTTTCCTAATATAAAAACTGATATTAAAGAAGTAAAAGCTCCAACTAAAACTCCAATAATAATAGGGAAGAAATGCTTTTTCAATAAATGAAGTTGCCTATATAAAGGAAGAGCTAAAATAACTGTTGAGGGGCCAAGAAAAAACTTAACGAAATCTCCACCTTTATCATAATATTCTAAAGGAATATGAAATATTTTTAAAATAGCAATAATTAAAACAGTAGTTATAAACAAAGGATTAAAAAGCGGATTTCTAATTTTTTTAGCTACTTCTAATGAAAAATAATAGACAGCAATTGTTAAAAATAAACCAAAAATTTCATTATTAAGAATCTCCATTTTTTTTCTCCTTTCTATTAATTAAAAAATCAATAGTTTTTCCTGTCACAATCATAGTTATAAATGTGGTAATTATTACAATTACAAATATTTTCAATAAGTTTGCACTTAAAATACCCCAAGAATTCATTAATGAAATACTAGGGGGAATAAAGAAAAAAGCTAAATTCATAAGAAGAAATTCAGAAAACTCTCGAATATCTTCGATTTTTATAATTTTAGATAATAGCAATAAGAATAAAATAATCATTCCAAGTACTGTTGAAGGCACAAGAGAAATAACATATTTATTTAAAATAACACCAACAAATTGAATAAAGAGAACCAACCCAAGCTGGTTAAAATATTTCATACAACCTCCTTTTAGAATATATAAAACTCTAGTAAATACAGTAATTATAACACTTTAAATTTACATTTACAATATTTTGTTTCAGTTAACAAAAGGAACCTTTTTAGTTGACTTTCAAATATTATGGTAGTAATATATGGATAGAATACTTATTTGGAGGAGTTTTTATGGAGAAAAAAATTGTAATAATTGGTGGTGGTGCTGGGGGGATGACTTTGGCAGCACAACTTATAAAAAGCATGCCAGAAAATAAAATTATGTTATTTGATAAAGGACCTTATGTTTCTTGGGCAGGATGCCCAACCCCTTATTATATAGGAGGTCATCTCTCTTTTAAAAGTGTAGTTCATTACTCTCCTGAATATTTTAGAGAAAAGGGAATAGATGTATATGAAAATCATTTGGTTCATAAAATTAATTTTGAAGAAAAATCCATTGAAGTTTTAGGAGATAGGGTAGAAGGAAAGGTTTTTTATGATGAATTAGTATTAAGTATAGGAGGGGCACCAATTATTCCTAATATAAAAAGATATTCCCCAGATATAGAAGGGCTATTTAGGTTAAGTCATGCTCTCGATGCAGAGAGAATTAAAGAATATATAGATGAAAATTCTTTAAAAAAAGCTGTAGTTGTTGGTGGAGGGTTTATTGGAATTGAAATGGTAGAAGCTTTCTGTGATGCTGGATTAGAAGTAGAATTAGTAGAATTACAGGATCGATTAATGCCGAAATTGCCTAAAGATATAAGTGATGAAATATATAATAAACTTATTGAAAAAGGTATAAAAATTTCATTAGGAAAATCTTTGGAAGAAATAATTTCACACAATAAAAAAATTAAAAGCATTAAACTTAATTCTGGAGAAGAAATTCAAACAGATTTATTATTAATGTCTATCGGAATTAAACCAAATATCGAATTACTTGAAGAAAGTGATTTTAAATTTGATGCAAATAATAGAATTTATGTTAATGAATACTTAGAAACATATATACCTCATGTTTATGCCTTAGGAGATTTAGTTTATAACAGAAATAAGTTAACTGATGAAATGGTTTATGCTCCTTATGGCGATGTTGCAGATAAGCAAGCTATTGTTTTAGCAAGGGTATTAAGAGGAGAGAAAAATATAAAATGGAACGGTGTTAGTGGAAGTTTTGCTACATCTGTATTTGATTTAAAAATTGCGGGGACAGGTTTAACTTATGAAAATGCTATAGAACATTATAAAAATGTAAAAACGATTTCTCTAAGAGCAATGCCAAAAATTGCGGGATTTGGAGAAAAAGGTGTAAAAATTGATGTAATTTATGATCAAGTTGATAATATAGTTTTAGGAGCATTTGGAACAGGTAAAGAAGCTGTAGCACAATTTATTGATTTATTTTCTTTAGTAATTACTGAAAAAATAACTATTGATAAATTTATTAACTATGATTTCTCTTATTCACCTACAAATGCAAGTGTTTGGAATCCATTAGCTATATTGTTCAGAAAAATTTATAGATAAAATTCTTAAAATTTTAATTACATAATACATTAATTAGAATCTACTGAATTAGAAGTCCTTTTAGTTTTTAAAGACTTTGCTAATTTAGTTTCATAGCAAACATTTAAAATATCATAAAAAAAGAGATAAATACATTTTTTATCTCTTTTTTCTTATTTTTGTTTTTTGCTTTTATATTATCTAAAAAAATTTTCATACTCTTTTCTACTTTTCTTTGCAATTAATAATTTTTTTAATTCTTTTTCTTCACTAGATAAATCTCTAGTAATTTTATTAACCAAAATAACTAATTTATCATAACTATAGTTTGATTCTATATTTTCATAAAAAATTACATTTTCATATATTAAATTTTGATGAATTTGATGATTTACTTCATCTTGAATTCATCTTAAATAGTCAAAAAATTTTGACTCATCTTTAAAGCAACTGTTAAGGAATTTATTAACAATCCAATTTTTAAATCTATTCAATTCAGAAAATGAATAAACGATATTTCCATTAAGTTCTTTGTTTAACAATACTTTTTTTATATGTTTTTTAATAACCTCTTCAATATCTAAAGAATAGTTTTCCCTCAAGTTATTAAGAAATTTAAAAAATTCTCTATAACTATATTTCTCATTAATCGATATATCATTTAATATTCTTTTTATTTCATCTTTATCACTCATCCCTTCAGCAAAACTATTATTCTTTCATAAATTTCACTTTGGCTAATTATGGCATCAGTATTTTCTATAATATCTAATAAATATTATCTTTTTGTTTATATTTATTTATAAATTCTGCTAACCTTTTGGCAAAAGATTTTCTTCCTAATATATCTTCGTTTGAATCATTTATAGCTCTATATAAATAGTCTATAAACTCCTCCTTATATCAATTCCTTTTAGTTTGTTGCAAAACTCTAACATCTTTATTTTATGTAATTTCCCCATCTACGGTGGGGGAGGGAAAAAAAGGAGGATTTAAGACAGAGCCCGAACCCACGGCAAGGACTCCGCCCTCGCTACTCCTGTAAAAACAATAAAAATAATTTTTTGCTTTTGCAACTAGCCATCAATTCCTTTGTATAAAATTTCTAAATTTTCCTCTTCATTTCACAAAAAACCATACCATTTGGCGGGATTATCTCTTTTATCACAAAATTCCCACTTATAAAATTTTCCTCAAAAACTTCCATCTCCATTTTTTCTTTTGATTTTAAAAGTTGAAAAATGTCTTCTGTAATTTTCTGTGGTGCTCCCATTTTTATCCAATAATTATAAATAGAGCCACTATTTTCATTTAAATAGTATTTATTAATTAAGTAATTCCCCTTCTCAATATTTTTTAAATTTATTTTAATTTCTTTTTTTTCTTTAGAGTCATTATAATTTTCATAATTAGAAATTAATATTTGATATGAATCTAACTTTTTAGTAATAAAATGACTT
>JAFGUR010000009.1 GCA_016938425.1 Fusobacteriaceae bacterium | reverse complement strand
TTAATTTTATTGCTTATTCTAAAAATAAACACAGTATTTATAAAGGTTAGAATTTTATAAATACTGTGTTTCAAAATTTATTTTTATTGAAGATTTTTAAAAGTTTCTTTTAATAAAGGATATAAATTTTTAAATTTATCATAATGTTTAGTAAAAATTTCTACATTATCCTTAATTGGTTCTACTATTTCTTTATCTTTTACTATTACTTCACATGCTTCATTTACTGTTTTGTATTCCCCACATCCCACTGCTGAAAGAATTGCTGCCCCTAAAGCAGGTCCTTCTGAAACATTAATACTACATACTTCTGCATTAAAAATATCTGCTAAAATTTGTTTCCAGACTTTACTTTTTGAGCCACCTCCACTTATTCTAATTTTCTCTATTTTTATCCCCATATCCTTAAGAATTTCCATTGAATCATTTAATGCAAAGCTTATTCCTTCCATAACTGCTCTACTCATATGAGCATTAGAGTGAGTAATACTTAGTCCAATAAAGCAACCTCTTGCATTGGAATCATTATGAGGTGTTCTTTCTCCCATAAGGTAAGGTAAGAAGTATAAATTTTCACTGCCAATACAGATTTTTTCTATATCTTCATTAATTTTTAGATAATCTTCACTGTTATTAATATTTTCTACCCACCATTTTAATGCTCCTGCGGCTGAAAGCATAACTCCCATTTGATGATATTCGCCATTAGCATGACAAAATGAATGTAATCTATTGTTCTTATCAGCTTCATAATTTTTTAGGGGAGCAAAGATTACA
Source organism: Fusobacteriaceae bacterium (assembly GCA_016938425.1). Lineage (GTDB taxonomy): Bacteria > Fusobacteriota > Fusobacteriia > Fusobacteriales > Fusobacteriaceae > JAFGUR01. Next base: position 6,101 of record JAFGUR010000009.1, on the reverse strand, counting down.
CCAGAAGTTCCTAAAGCAACAGAAACAAGTCCTTCTTTGACAGCTCCTGTACCGACTGCTCCAACTGCTTGGTCTCCTCCACCAATTATTATTTTTACATCTTCCAAAACATCAAATTCCTTTGCCAATTCTTTTTTAATATTCCCAACAACCTCATAAGATTCATAAACTTTAGGTAACATTTCTTCTTTTATACTTAAAATATCAATCATTTCTTTTGACCATTTTCTATTTTTTACATCTAAAATAAGCATCCCTGAAGCGTCAGATGTATCTGTGGCAAATTTCCCAGATAACATATATGAAATATAGTCTTTAGGAAGCATAATTTTTCTAATTTTCTCAAAATTTTCTGGTTCATTGTTTTTTACCCATAAAATTTTTGGAGCTGTAAATCCAGTTAAAGCCATATTTCCAGTATATTCCGAAATTTTTTCAACTCCAATTTCATTATTTAAATAGTTGCATTCTTTTTCTGTTCTTTGGTCACACCAAAGTATAGCAGGCCTAATAACTTCATCATCTTTGTCTAAGATTACTAATCCGTGCATTTGTCCAGAAAAACTAATTCCTTTAAGAGAAAGTTTATCTGCATTTTGTAAAATTTCTTTAATTCCATTTTTTGTAACTTCCCACCATTCATTAGGATCTTGTTCTGCCCAAGTAGGTTTTGGAAATGATAATGAATAATCTTTAGTTAAAGTTTTTATTACTTCACCATCTTTTTCCATTAAAAGAAGTTTTACTGAAGATGTTCCTAAATCTATACCTAAAAACATATTTTCACCTCGTTAAATTTTTTAGGCCTCTAAACTAAGAGGCCTTATTTATATGATAGCGGATAGGATGGCTAGTTATATATATACTGATTTAAAATTGTTTCTAACATTTCTTGTTTACCTGATTTTAATTTTTGCACTCCATTTTTTAAAGCATAGTCTGATAATTCTTTAAATCCAACTTTTCCCTCTACAATATCTTTTCCTATACCAGTTGTATAGCTTGAATATCTTTCTTCAACAAAGTTTTCAAATACTTTATCTTCCAGTAATTTTGCAGCAATTTTCAAGCCTTTTGCAAAAGTATCCATTCCAGCAATATATCCTAAGAATAAATCTTCTACCTCAAATGAACCTCTTCTAACTTTTGCATCAAAGTTAAGTCCTCCAGTAGTAAATCCTCCTGCTTTTAATACTTCATACATCGCTAAAACAGAATCATAAATATTAGTAGGGAATTGGTCTGTATCCCAACCTAATAGCATATCTCCTTGATTAGCGTCAACACTTCCAAATACTCCGTTAATTCTAGCAACATTTAATTCATGTTGGAAAGTATGCCCAGCAAGAGTTGCATGGTTTGCTTCAATGTTCATTTTAAATTTATCTTGTAAGTTATATTTTCTTAAAAATCCTAATACAGTTGTTGTATCAAAATCATATTGGTGTTTTGTTGGTTCTTTTGGTTTTGGTTCAATGTAGAATTGTCCTGTGAATCCAATTTCTTTGGCATAATCTACTGCCATTTGTAAGAATCTTCCAAGGTTATCAAGTTCTAATCCCATATCTGTATTAAGAAGAGTTTCATATCCTTCTCTTCCCCCCCAGAATACATAACCTTCTCCACCTAATCTTTTTGTAATTTCCATAGCTTTTTTAGTTTGAGCTGCAGAATATGCGAATACATCTGCGCTACAAGAAGTTGCTGCTCCATGCATAAATCTAGGATGACTAAACATATTTGAAGTTCCCCATAATAATTTTATTCCTGTTCTTTTCATTTCTTTTTCAATAACATCAACAATAATGTCTAAGTTTTTTTGGTACTCTTCTAATGTTTCGGCTTCTGGAGCTATATCTTTATCATGGAAACAAAAATATTCAATTCCAAGTTTTTCCATAAATTCAAATCCAGCTTCTACCCTAGCTTTTGCTTTATCCATTGGAGATAAGTCATTCCAGCTTCTTTCCATTGTAGCATTTCCAAAAGGGTCTGTTCCTTCTCCTGTAAGAGTATGCCAATATGACATTGCAAATCTAAGGTGTTCTTTCATTGTTTTTCCCATAATTATTTCTTCTGAGTTGTAAACTTTGAATGCTAAAGGATTTTTTGATGTTGCTCCTTCAAATTTGATTTTCGAAACTTCATTAAAATATGACATGTAAATTCCTCCTAGATTTTGTTTTATATTAAATTGACTTTAAAAAGTAACTTTTAGATAAACCGCAGAATTGCGGCTTATAGTATAAAAAAATCTTTAAATGTTAAAAGTCCTGCACCGATTAAATTAGCATCTTCTTTATAACTAGAAAACTCTAGCCGTTTATTTTCATTTTGATAAAAAATATCATTTTTAAAAATATAGTTTTCTATATTAGTTTTTATATATTTAGAATAATTGCAGATTTCTCCACTAATAATTATTTTATCACAATCAAATATAAGTAATAAATCTTTTATACCTATGGCTAAATTTTCAGAAAATAGATTAATAAGAAATTTTCCTTTATCTGTTTCCATTATTTTTCTATTAAATATATCCTTCAAAGATTTAATATTTCCAAATTCTTTATTAAATTCTTCAATAATAGCAGTGTTTGAACAATACATTTCCCAACACCCTCTATTACCGCAATTACATTTTCTTCCATGGGGATAAAGTGTTATGTGTCCTGCTTCTCCAGCTCTTTTCTGAGCACCCATATAAGGAGTTCCTTCAATTATTATTCCTGCACCAATTCCAGTTCCTATTGATATTAGCAATATATTTTTATTTTTTTTAGTTATCAGATTTTCAAATTCTGCAAGAGCAGCAGCATTTGCTTCATTTTCAATAATAACTTTGCAATTAAATTTAGTTTGAAGTTCTTCAAAATTTAGATTATAAATTTTAAAGTTAGTACCAACTTTTAAAACAAGGCCATCATCTGATACAATCCCAGGGATAGAAATTCCTATTCCCTTAACCTTTTCAGCTAAAATCCCTATTTCAAAAAGAAATATTTCTATTTCATTGGAAAGAATATTTATAAGTTCAAGACTTCCAATAAAATTTTTATTAATAAATTTTCTTTTAATAATTTTTCCATCAAGATTAATTAAAGCTATTTGCAGAGAATCTAATTCTAATTTAACCCCAACAGATAATAAGGAATCAGGGATAAATTCAAAAACTAATGCTCTTCTTCCACCGTTAGATTCATTTAGATTAGCTTCAAATACTATTCCAATCTCTAGCATTTCATTAATAATTTTAGTAACAGTAGGAATACTAAGTCCTAATTTTGTAGATAACTCTAATTTGGTAGTATAACGTTTTTTCTTAAGTAAAATTAATATTTGTTTAAAATTTTTTTCTTTCTCTAATTCTTGATAAGTTTTTTTCATAATATTATGCTCCATCTAACTTGCTATAGTCAATTTAAAAACTATTTATTAGAAGTTTATGCTATAAATAGGAATTTGTCAATATAAAAAAATGAAAAAATTTATTTTTTTGAGTATAAGCCATATAATTATTACTAAAATAGAACTATAAAGTTTAAAATAAAACATTTTTTAAAAAATAAATTTGATTTTTTAAAAAAAATGAAATATACTTTCATTGTATTAAATAAAGTGACTTTAAAAAGAAAAATTAAATCAGGAGGAAAAAATGAAAAAATTATTTACATGTATTATGGCAACATTAATTTTGTTTGTAGCTTGTAGTAAAAAAGAAACTCCAAAATCTGAAGTCCCTACAGAAAATGCAAAAGCAGTTAAAACAATTGGTATATCTATGCCTACAAAATCAATGCAAAGATGGCTTGATGACGGAAATAATATGGTGAAATCCTTTGAAGAGCTTGGATATAAAGTTGACCTTCAATATGCAGAAGACGTTGTTGAAAATCAAGTTTCTCAAATAGAAAATATGATAAGTAAAAAAGTTGATGCTTTAGTTGTTGCTCCCATTGATGGAGAAGCCCTTTCAAATGTTCTTGAATCAGCTGTTGCTAAAAATATTCCTGTTATCTCTTATGATAGATTAATTAAAAATACAGATGCAGTATCTTATTATGCAACTTTTGATAATTTTCAAGTAGGAGTTTTACAAGGAACATATATAGTGGAAAAATTAGGATTAAAAGATGGAAAAGGTCCATTTAATATAGAACTTTTTGCTGGTTCTCCTGATGATAATAATGCTTTATTTTTCTTTGATGGAGCAATGTCTGTTTTAAAACCATTTATAGATTCTGGTAAATTAGTTGTTGGAAGTAACCAAACTGTTTTTAATCAAATTGGAATTTTAAGATGGGATGGAGCTACAGCACAATCAAGAATGGATAATTTATTAAGTGCTTACTACACAGGGAAAAAGGTAGATGCAGTGCTATCTCCTAATGATTCTTTAGCTATTGGAATAGTATCTTCTCTAAAAGCTATTGGTTATGGGACACCAAATCAACCTATGCCAATCATAACTGGTCAAGATGCTGATTTACCATCTGTGAAATCTATAATCGCAGGTGAACAAACAGCTACTATATTCAAAGATACAAGAGTATTAGCTAAAAGAGCTGTAACTATGACTGATGCAGTTTTAAATGATAAAATGCCTGAAGTAAATGACACAAAAACTTATAACAATGGGAAGAAAATTGTTCCTTCATTCTTAGAAAAACCTGTTTCTGTTGATATTTCAAACTATAAAGAAATTCTAATCGATTCTGGGTACTATACAGAAGATAAATTGAAATAAAAAATTAAAAAATGGCTAAAGCGATTGCTTTAGCCGTTTTGACCTTATAATCTTTTGCTAAATAGGAATTTTTCTCGGTTGATATTTACTTTTTTATATTATCTCTTTTTCATAAAGTTTAGTTATTTTGCTAATAATATGCTCCATTTTATTTTTTATATCTAAAGATTGTTGTTTAATCTCTTTTAATAATTCATTTTTTCTTTGAATTTTAGTATTACTATTAAATTCTTCTATAAAATTTGTATTATAAGCAAAAAATTCAGGAACAGTTCCTTGCCAATTAGGTATAGTTCTTTTTTTAATTGGAGTTCCATTTATAATAATATTAAAGCATCCAGAATAAATATTAACTAAGTCTTTATGTGTTATATCCTGTATGTCACTAATCAAGTATTCTGGATAATTCCTGTTTATAATCAATGATTTTATATCCTTTTCTAAAATATATTTCAAAGATTCATATTCTTCACAATAAATATCAGTTTCATATTCATTGCCATCATGATCATAATTTATAACATAATCTTCAATTATAGAACCAAATAATTCTTCAAATATGGTAATAAACCTATTTTGTATTATATCAGATACAAGAGACATAATGTTGATTTTATTATAATTTTCAACATTTTCTTTAAGCTCTAATATTTTATTTGTAATATTTTTATCAATTTCATATCGATATTTTTTGTCAACTACAGAAAAAATTATTGGAAAATCAATTTTTTCAACAATATCTTTATAATTATTTCTGAAATTAATCATCTCATCATCTATTGGTATATATAATGTTTCTTTTCTTTTAATTGCTTCAGTGGATTGTTTTGTTCCTCTTAATTTTCCCCATAAATAACCAGATATTCCCATTATTATTGCAACAACTATATTGACTATAATCTCTTTAAGTATGTCTTTCATTAGTCCATCTCCCTTTTACTTTATATTTTAATACTCATTTAAAATATCTTTTGTAAACTTTCCAAAACTATTATTTCTTTAATATTAAGATACCTTTTTTAACTTTATATTTCAAATACTATTTTTTTACTTTATTTTCCAAAGCTATTACAAATCTCATGTTATTTATTTAATAAAATACAGAATTTTATATTTACTTTAATCAGAATTTGATTTATGATATCTTATGGAATTTTATATAAAAATGAAATACATATTAAGGAGAGTAAACATGGCATTAACATTACAAATTAGAGATAAAAATTTATTTAAAAAAAATAAAATTGATATAAACAAAATTATAGAAGTTTGCAATTTTAATTATGGTAGTTGGAATGATTTTTATATTTTAAACGAAGGAGAGTCAAAACAAAATACACTTGTTGCATATAAT
>JAFGUR010000101.1 GCA_016938425.1 Fusobacteriaceae bacterium | reverse complement strand
TTCGAAAAAATTTGAATTAGGAGAAATAAAAAAAACAGAAAAGTATTTAGATTTTGCTGTAAAATTGAGGTATTTATATAAATATATCGGAGTAGTTTATGATGATATAACTAGAACAATTTGGGGGACATATTTATTTAGTGGATTTACAAAAGAAGATTTTCAAAAAATTGGTGAGGAAGCTGTAAATATAGCATTTAATGAAACTCTTAAAATTGAAAAATTAATAAGCAAAGATGGAGTAGAAGCGATTTTTAGAAGGGGATTAAGGAGGATTCCAGAGGTAGAAGAATTGATATTCTCTTTAAGGGATTCTGGAAGAAAAGTATTTATAGTTTCTGCAAGTCATGAAGAGCTTGTTAAGTCATACGCTTGTAAAATTTTAGGTTTTAAAGAAGAAGAAGTTTATGGAATGAGAAGTAAGAAAGACTTAAATGGAATTTATTTTGGTGAGTATGAAGATAAGTATCCTCCTACTCAAAATGAAGGGAAAAGTCAATTGATCAAGCAATTTTTAGTTGAAAAATATGGAATAGGGCCTTCATTTGTTGCAGGAGATAGTAATGGAGATTTTTATATGATGACAGAATTTATTAATACAAAACTTTGTTTAATTATTGATAGGAATTTAGAAGGAGAAATTAAAGAGCTAAAGATTAGTGGGAATTCTAAATATTTAGTACAAGGTAGAAACGAAGTAGAAGGTAAGTTTATAAATAGTAAGGTGAGTATAGAATTGGAACTTGACTCAGTAAATCAAAAGTGTTAAAATGATATTTGGAAATGAGGCACTTCCATAGAGTAAATCTAAAACCGCGTAATGCTGATGGCTTCTATAGATAGGGATAAGTCTATCTATAGAAGCTTTTTTATCTTATAGGAAACTATAAAGCTTAATGTGATAAGTACAATGTGGCAGAGCCATTTTTCTTGTTAAAATAATATGTAGTATTAAACTAGAAATTGATAATATAAGGAGTGAGGAATGTTAAATAAGTTATCATTGAGTACAACAAAGTCATTCTTAAAATGGAGTTTTTTAGGTATGATTGTGGGGATTTTATGTGGAGTTGCATCGGCAATATTTTTACATTCATTAGAATGGGTAACCAATTTTAGAGAAAATAACAATAATATAATTTATTTTTTACCCTTTGCAGGGGTATTCACAAGTTTTTTATATTTAAAGTTTGGTAAAAATTCATCAAGAGGGAATAATTTAATTTTAGAAGAAATTCAAAATAAAAAAGAAAAGATACCTCTAAGAATGGGGCCTTTAGTATTGATATCTACAGTTGTTTCACATTTATTTGGAGCTTCAGTAGGAAGAGAAGGAACAGCTGTGCAAATAGGAGGAAGTTTAGCAGAATTTATTTCAAAAAAGATTAAGCTATCAGAAAAGGATAGAAAAGTAATTCTTATGAGTGGAATTAGTGGAGGTTTTGGTTCTGTTTTTGGCACTCCCATAACAGGAGCTATTTTTGGAATGGAAGTATCAGGGATTGGAAGTATAAAATATGAAGGGTTAATTCCTTGCTTTGTAGCTAGTTTTGTTGGAAATGAAATCGGAAAATTATTAAGGGTTCATCACACAGAGTATATAATTAATAAAATACCTAAAATAGGAGTTTTAGTTGTTTTAAAAGTTATTATTGCATCAATATTATTTGGTTTAGTGGCAATAATCTTTAGTGAACTAATTCATTTTTTTAAAAGAAATTTTGTTAAATATATAAAAAATCCTTTAATGAGACCATTTGTAGGAGGAATAATAGTAATTGCACTAAGTTTATTAGTGAAAACTAATATTTTTAATGGGATAGGAATAAAAACTATAAGTAAAAGTTTTACTGAGGAATTAGGAGCTTTTATATTTTTAGGGAAAATAATTTTTACATCTATTTCATTGGGAGCTGGATTTCAAGGTGGAGAAGTAACCCCTTTGTTTTATGTAGGATCAACTTTTGGGAATTTTTTATCAAATATACTTAATTTAGTCTTTTCATTTTTGGCTGGATTAGGGTTAATAGGTGTTTTTTCGGGAGCCTCTAATACACCCTTAGCGTGTTTTATTCTAGGAATTGAAATGTTTGGTAGTAAAGGGGCTATTTATTTTTTTATAAGTGCCATAATTAGTTATTTATTTTCTGGACATCATGGTATTTATACTTCGCAAAAAATTGAAACTGCAAAGTCAAAATTATTAAATAATCATGAAGGTAAGAAAATAGGAGAGATATAATTAAAATTTTAGAAAAATGCTATAGATTTTTTAAATTAAAGGTAAAAATTAGTAGAATGTAAATAGAATAGGTAAACTAAAGTATAAAAAAGTGTCATAAGAGGTAAAATAATGACACTTTTTATTTTTTAAAATAAAAATGTCAAAAAATAGGTCAAATTTTACTAAAAAAATATACTTTTTAGGATACTTTTCTTGAAAAAAGGTGGTAATATTAATTATAACTTATATTTGAGGAGGTATTTTTTAATGGAAAAAATTTTTAACAAAAAAATAATTAGCTTATT
>JAFGUR010000100.1 GCA_016938425.1 Fusobacteriaceae bacterium | reverse complement strand
CAATTTTTGAAACATTGTATATCCATATAAAAATTGTATAATTTATTTATAACTTGAGATTAATTCAGGAAATATAGTTATATATTTTATATATAGGAGGAGATTGAAATGTCTAATGAAATTTTAAATGAATGTGTAATTTGTAAAAAAAATGGAATCGCTTCAAAATGTTCAGCATGTATTATTAATTTTAAAAAAATGGAAATGGTATTAAAAAGAAAGGCAGAGTTAGAAAAAGGAATAGAAACTTTAAAATATTAATTACTAAAAACTTTTTATCAGATATATAATTAAATTTTAAGATTTTAGGAGGAATATGAAAAATTACATTGAAGAAACTTTAGATAAAATTAGGGATAGAAATAAGAATGAACCTGAATTTATTCAAGCAGTAGAAGAAGTTTTTAACGATTTAGAACCTATTTTAAAAAAAAATCCAAAATGGAAAGAAGCAAATATATTAGAAAGAATCTCGGAACCAGAAAGACAAATAATTTTTAGAGTTCCATGGATAGACGATAAAGGAAATTTACTAGTAAATAGAGGCTATAGAATACAATTTAATGGAGCAATAGGGCCCTATAAAGGAGGGCTAAGATTTCACAAGTCTGTAAATCTTAGCACAGTAAAATTTTTAGGTTTTGAACAAATATTTAAAAATTCTTTAACTGGTCTATCAATTGGTGGAGGTAAAGGTGGTTCAGATTTTGATCCTACAGGGAAAACTGACACAGAAATAATGAGATTTTGCGAAAGCTTTATGACAGAACTATATAGACATATTGGTCCAGATATTGATATTCCTGCTGGAGATATTGGCGTAGGATGTAAAGAAATAGGTTATATGTATGGCCATTATAGAAGAATCAGAGGAACATCAGAAAATGGAGTAATAACAGGGAAAAATATTAATTATGGAGGTTCTCATATTAGACCAGAAGCTACTGGATATGGAATTGTTTATTTTGCTGAAGAAATATTAAAATTTAATAATCAAAACTTTAATGGAAAAACAATATTATGTTCTGGATTTGGAAATGTCACATGGGGAACATGTTTGAAAGTGAGAGATTTAGGGGGTAAAGTTATCACTTTATCTGGTCCTGATGGGTATATATATGATCCAGAAGGAGTTATTACTGATGAAAAAATAGAGTTTTTATTAAAAATGCGCGATTCTGGAAGAGATAAGGTCAAAGATTATTCAGATAAATTTTTAGTAAAATTTGTTCCTAATAAAAAACCTTGGGAGGTAGAAGGGGACATTGTAATACCTTGTGCAACACAAAATGAAATAGAAATTGAAGATGCAAAATCTATTTTAAAAAATAATGTGAAATTTATTATTGAAGGCTCAAATATGCCATTAACAAAGGAAGCAACAGAGTTTTTATTAAAAAATAATGTTATTATTGGCCCTTCAAAAGCAGCAAATGCAGGTGGGGTTGCTACATCAGCATTAGAAATGTCTCAAAATTCTATGAGAGTTTCTTGGAGTGAAAAAGAAGTAGACAAAAGATTGAAATTAATAATGGTAAATATTCATAAAAATATATTAAACATATTAAAAAAATATGATCTACCATATAATTTAATTGCAGGTTCTAATATAGCAGGATTTGAAAAAGTAGCAAATGCTATGGTTGCACAAGGAATTTACTAAAAATAACTATATTGTATATTAATTCTTATTTTTATTTATAACAAATATTTTTTAAATTTAGTCTTTACATAATCAAAAGAAAAAACTCTAAATTGAGTTTTTTCTTTCTTAAAATTTATACTTTCGTACTTTCTCCCATAATAAATTCATTATTAAGTACTATTTTTTTAGTTCTTAGGACATTTTCAGAAATTATAGAAAATAATAACTTAGCACCTTCATAACCCATATCTAAATAATTAAATTTGGAAGTTGTTATTTTAGGTCTAAAATATTTAGAAAAATATCCTCCACCCATACCAACAACAGAAATATCCTCTGGAACTTTAATTCCTTTTTCAAATAAATAAGTTATTGCACCAATTGCCATTTTATCTGTAACTGCAAAAATAGCATCTGGTTTTAATTGTCCTGATTCATAAATTTCTTTACATGCCTTATAACCAGATTCCACCGTGAAATCCCCAATTTTCATAAATTCATTTGGTATTTTTAAATTTATTTCTTTTAAAACTTTTAAAAAACCTTCTTTTCTTTTTATTCCTACAGCCACATCATATTCTCCTACACCAATAAAAGCTATATTCTTTCTCCCTAGTTCAATTAAATGTTTTGCTAATTGAGATGCAGCATAAATCTCATCAAATATAACACAAGGAGTAGAATCCAAGCTTTCTTGACCTAGTATTACAGTTGGAATTTTTGATTTTTCAATTAATTTCATATGACTTGATGTAAGTTCTGTTGCTACTAAAATAATTCCATCAACCATTTTTTCTTGAAAAATTTTATAAAGCTCTATTTCTCTATTTATATTATGGTTACTATTACCTAAAATTAATGTGTAACCTTTATCATGAATGTATTCATCTATTCCAGCTACAGTATCTCCAGAAGATGACGAATTTATTTTTGGAAGAATTACACCAATAGTATGGCTTTTATTTAATAAAAGAGCTTTTGCATATGCATTCGGTCTATATCCAGTTTCTTCAATCAATGCTTCTATTTTTTCTCTCACTTCTTTTTTTACATATCCAGAATCGTTTACAACCCTTGATATAGTTGAAGTTGAAACATTAGCTAATTTTGCAATTTCTTTTATTGTCATCATTTAACCTCTTTAATTTTTTTTATATACTTATTATAATCTTTTTTTTGTTATATTTAAAGCCACTTTAAACATTTTTTGAAATCTTATTGACAATTCTTAAAAAAAAAGTTATATATAGATATGGTAAGCTTTTCATAAAATAAGGGGTGATCTTTTGAGTATATTTTGTATTGGGGAGTTATTAATTGATTTTCTTCCAAAAAATATTGATAGCGAAGAATATTTATTAAAAAAAGCTGGTGGAGCTCCAGCAAATGTTTGTGCAACAATTAGTAAATTAGGAAGTGAATCATTTTTCTGTGGGAAAATAGGTTCTGATTCATTTGGGAATTTTTTAGAATCTGAACTAAATAAATTTAACGTTAATACCTATTTTCTTAAAAGAGATTCTTCTATTAATACTACATTAGCCTTTGTAACTTTGGACAGTAATGGAGAAAGAGAATTTTCTTTTATTCGTGGAGCTGATAAAAATTTGCATATAAGTGAAGTTGAATTAGATAAAATAAATAGTTCAATACTGCATTTTGGTTCTGCTACAGGATTCTTAGAAGGAGACTTAAAAGATACTTATTATAAACTTTTTAATTATGCAAAAGAAAAAGGATTGTTTATTTCTTTTGACCCAAACTATAGACAAGCTTTTTGGGGAGATAATAAAATAGAATTTATTAAACATTCTCATTATTTTATTAAAAATTCAGATTTTGTAAAATTAAGCGATGAAGAATTGGAAATTATAACTGGTGAAAAAGATTTGAATAAAGGTAGTTCTATTCTTCATAAATTAGGGGCTAAAATAATTGCAATAACTTTAGGAAAAGACGGAACTTATATTTCATTAAATGGAGAAAACACAATTATTCCAAGTATAAAAATCCAAGCTATAGACACAACAGGCGCTGGAGATGCTTTTGTTGGAGCATTTTTACATTTTTTACATAACAGCATTAAAACATATGATTTTAATAATATCAAAACAATTGTTGAAAAAGCTAATAAAATAGCTGCTAAAGTTTGTACAGAATTAGGAGCACTTGAAGCTATTGAAAAACTATAAAAGATATTTAAACATAATAAAAATAGAGAAAAAACATTTAGATTTCTACTTAAATTTTCTTAATTTTCAATTTCTAAAAATATAAAAATAGCGAGTAACATAAAATAGTTACTCGTTATTACTTACATCTCTTAATACTTTTAATAGTTTCTCTCTACTAAAAGGTTTAACTAAAAAATCTTTAACACCAATTTTAATTGAGTTATCCACATAATTTTTTTGCCCCATAGATGAAATCAATACTATTTTTGCATTTTTATCAAATTCTAATATTTCTTTTGCAGCAGTTAACCCATCCATTTTTTCCATAATTAAATCTATAGTAATAATTTCAGGTTTTAATTTCTTATAAATCTCGATTGCTTCTACCCCATCCTTAGCTTCTCCTATAATTACAAAATCCTCTTCTAAGAATTTATTAATTACTCTTCTTGTAAAACAGGAATCATCAACAATTATAACACTTTTTTTTCCCATAAATAGAATCCTTTCAAATTTAAAAGCAATAAATTAGCATTTTATAATTAAAAGTCCGCTAAAAATGTATTGTTTATTCTTTACTTAAATAAAATTTATAAGTTTAATAAAATTACAGTATGAATCTTTTATATGTGCTAAAATAAACTCTTTTTCTTAGAATAGCACAACTTTCTTAAAAAGTCAAAATATTAGATTTTATCAACTTATTTAAAAACTTTAAGACTTTCTTTCTCTTCATCACTTAGTAAAACATCATCATTTGAATAATAATCGTCCAAAATAGCTTTTTTCCCTCTAAATATTGCCATGTCTATATCCTTACAAATATAATCTTCTCCAATTTCTTGAATAAGTTTACTTTTTTTCATAGCTTTTCTAGGTTGGTTCCCTAAACCGCAAATTATAAAATGAAGATTGATTTGTGAACATTTCTTTAGTACATTTTCTATTATATTCAGTCCTGTTGCATCAATAAAGGGTACATTCTTTAAAGATATAATTAATACTTTTAGATCTTTATCTAGCAATTTTAAATTATCTTGAAAATAAGAAGCAGCTCCAAAAAATAAGGGCCCATTTAACTCAAAAATTTCAATTCCTCTAGGAAGTTCCTTAAATTCATCTGAAATATATTCCTTTTCACTTTCTCTAACTTTATCAGTTATAAAAGAACTCTCTGTTAAATCACTCATTCTTTTCATAAACAATATTGAAGAAGCTATAACACCAAATTGTATGGCTACAGTTAAATCAGAAAATACTGTTAATAAAAATGTTATAATTAATACAAAGCCATCACTTTTAGGAGCATCTTTCATATGAATAAAATGCCCAAGCTCACTCATATTATAAGAGACTATAATTAATATACCAGCTAAAGTCGGCATAGGAATGAGAACTGCTAATTTTCCTAAAAAAAGCATAATAAGTAATAAAACTATTGAATGTATCATTCCTGCAAAAGGTGTTCTTCCTCCACTTTTTATATTTGTTGCTGTTCTTGCTATTGCCCCTGTTGCAGGAATTCCTCCAAATATAGGCGAAAAGATATTTGCCAATCCCTGTGCAATAAGTTCCATATTTGAATTATGTTTTGTTCCTATCATACCATCAGCAACAACAGCAGATAAAAGAGATTCAATTCCTGCAAGTAAGGCAATTGTTAAACTAGGATAAAACAATTCCTTCACTATTTTAAATGTAAAACTTGGAAATTGAAGTTTTTCGAAAGTATTAGGTACTGTTCCAAATTGACTACCTATAGTTTCAACAGGTAATTTAAATAATAAAACAATTATTGTAGTAATTATTATTGAAATTAATGATCCTGGAATTTTTTTAAATTTTTTATTCCAAACAAGAGAAATAATAATTGTTAAAAAACCTATTGAAAGTGAATAAATATTTAATTTGTCTAAATTTTCTACTAATACTTTTATTTTATCTATAAATTCTCCAGGGAGATTTTCAATGTTAAGACCGAAAAAATCTTTTATTTGAGATGTAAAAATTAATAAAGCTATTCCTGTAGTAAATCCAACTGTAACAGGATATGGAATGTATTTTATAACTGTTCCCAATCTAAATAATCCAAAAAATATCAAAATAACTCCTGCCATAATAGAAGCAATAACAAGGCCATTATATCCATATTTCTGGATTATTCCATAAATAATTATGACAAAAGCTCCAGTGGGTCCTCCAATTTGAACTCTACTTCCACCAAAAAAAGAAATTATAAATCCTCCAATAATTGCTGTATATAGTCCTTTTTCAGGTCCAACTCCAGAAGCAATGGCTAAAGCTATTGACAAAGGTAAGGCTACAATTCCAACAATAATACCTGATATGAAATCATTTAAAAACTTTTCTTTTGTATACCCTTCTTTCAAAATTATAAAAGTTTTAGGTATATATTGCCTTAACATAATAAAATCCTCCTTACAAAGTTGTTTATTATAGATTAACACCGTACCAAACTTTTGTCAATTTTTATTATATTATAGAAAAGTATTTATACTATTTAAATTTCTTTTTGAAGAAGCAAGGTTTTATGGGTGATCCTGCTGTAAAAAATTTGTCAAATCACTATAGTACTAAAAACATCTATTAATCAAAGAGATTTTTACGCAAAGTTTATATAAATGAAACCATTTTTCAAAAGAAATAATAATTCAAGCCGTTTACTCGTATTTGAAATATTTTTTAAATTATAGAGATGTTCAAGAGTCATAATCTGAAAGATGCATAGAAGTGTTTCACACAACTATTTATAGATGAGTTTTGAATATTCTCCTGTAGTTTATTCTAGAATTAAAAAGAAAATCAATAAAACGATTCTTGACGTGTTGATGAAATTTATGAAAAAGTTAATGGTCAATAGGCTTATCTTTATAGGGCTTATTGATTCTGAGGGAAATACTCTTGATTTCATGTTAACCAAAAGAAGAAATAAAAAT